>ASHK01000203.1 GCA_000695745.1 Vibrio madracius
TCGATGAAAGACGGACTTTGCTATTCACGCACTTCTTACATTGTGTAAGTGTATGGTGCTTGGATACCTAGAGGAATCCCTAGCGCCCAGTAAGCAAGTAAGAAGATAGTCCAACCAATGAGCATTGCAATTGAGAATGGCATCATCAGAGACGCTAACGTACCGATACCAGTCGACTTAACGTAACGTTGACAGTAAACCACAACAAGCGGGAAGAATACCATCAGTGGTGAAATGATGTTAGAAACCGAATCACCTACACGGTATGCCGCTTGAGATAGCTCAGGAGAGATACCTACAGCCATTAGCATTGGAACTAGAATTGGACCAATCAGTGCCCATTTCGCCGATGCTGAACCGACAAGAAGGTTAACGCACGCTGTTAGAAGAATCATACCAACAATCGTCGCTTCACCTGGAAGGTTCATTGCTTTAAGACCTTCAGCACCATATAACGCTAGCATAGTACCGATGTTTGATTGGCCAAACGCCGAAAGGAATTGTGCACAGAAGAATGACATCACAATGTACGCACCCATGGTCGCCATGGTTTCTGACATCGCTTTGATAACATCATTGCTATTCTTAAATGTACCTGAAACACGGCCGTAAACGTAACCAGGGATGATAAAGAGAATGAAGATCAATGGAACAATCGACTTCATCAATGGTGCTGAGAACGCGGTGATTTCGCCTTCAGGTGAACGAAGTGCTGATGTTTCAGGAATGATTGCAGCAATCAATAGCACAATACCGATAACCATAGACCAACCTGCCGCACGGAATGCTTTAGATTCAGTTTCAGTAAATGTACCTAGATCAGGTGCTTCTTCTGCATCTTCGTCAACCGGTGTATTCGCTAGACGAGGCTCGATGATCTTCTCAGTCACATACCAACCAATAGCGATAATGATTACTGAAGATAGACCGGTGAAGAAGATATTCGCTAGTGGGTTAACGATGTATTCAGGGTCTAGAACTTGAGCTGAAGTTTGGGTGAAACCAGCAAGTAGAGGGTCAATACCTGAAGGGATAAAGTTCGCAGAGAAACCACCAGATACCCCAGCAAATGCTGCGGCAATACCCGCTAATGGGTGACGGCCTGCTGCGTGGAAAATGATACCACCTAGAGGGATAACCAGTACGTAGCCTGCGTCTGCTGCTGTGTGCGATACAATAGCAACAAGGATAAGCATCGGCGTTAGTAATTTAGCTGGTGTGAAGTTAAGCATCTTCTTAAGGCCTGTAGTAATAAAGCCCGAAGAGTCAGCAACACCAACACCTAGCATCGCAACAAGAACGATACCTAGCGGTGCAAAGCCGGTAAAGGTTGTCACCATATTCGCTAGGAAGCTCGCAAGTGCTTCACCAGTCAGTAGGTTGTTTACCTCTAATGCAGTGCCTGTACGTGGGTTAATCAGATCAAAACTGACGTTAGATAAAAGTGCTGACGCAACCCAAACAATAACCAGTGCCCAGAAGAAAAGAATCGCAGGATCTGGGATCTTGTTCCCTGCTTTCTCAATAAAGTTTAAAAAGCGATCCATTCCACTCGGCTTTGGAGCTGGCGCTTGATTAATCGATTGGTTACTCATGGTAACTCCGTGTGTGATGTTGTTATTTGTTGGTCTCATCGCGTAAAGCGAAAAGATTATATTTGCGTGACCATTCTATTTAAAAAAGATGAAAATAGTAGATAATTTGGAACTTTTTCCATATTTGTAGACTTATTTTGCAAAAAACACCGATTAACATAACATTTAACCAACATGTTAACGCACAAATGCAAAACAATTATCTAACTAGCACGCAAAATGCCCGATTATATAAACATAGCTTATATTTTCACCATCATCTAAGCGGGCAATAGTTATAGAACTCACGCTAATGTGAGATATGACTCTTGATTCACTTGCTTCGCGGAAAAAATCACTAGATAGCGGGGAAGAAAACTAATCAAACTCACTAAAACGAGAAATCTGCGTGACCAAAGTGACATTGCGTCTCACTTCTAGTCGATCAATCCAAAATACCTCGACCTTCACGGTTTTGATGTTTCCATCCATAGCCACTTGCAACACTGTCCATTCAACATAAAAGTGGGATGTGAGCTATCCTGACCGTCAACAATATCTGTCATATAGCTTGCCACTGCTTGAGAAGAAGCCAAAGGATCGGCTCCACGAGTTCGAAACCACTCTAGTTTGGCTTCGGCAAGCCCTAACGCCTGAATACTCCTATAAGCAAAATCAGAGCGCTGCTCTAAATCGATCTGCATTTTCACTAGACCCAGCGCACCAACGCCTAATAGACACAATGCGATCAAGACTTCAATGAGGCCAAGTCCACTCTGTCTAAAAATCACGCCATGTCCCCTTTTTCCATCGATAACTCGCTCCTGCCGAACTTGAGTGAGTAATCACATCTTGATTATATTGAAAGCTTAATGAATCGTTGAACAACGCAAGATGTTCGGTGTTGGCGTAATCAAAAAACGCGCCCCCAGTAATCTCAAAACTCCCCTCCTGGTAGTAGACTGCAAGCTCTTGCTCTTCTGAAAAATTTGCACCTAAACTATCCGCTATTCCTAACTGCTGCCACCGTGCTATAGAGGGCTCAAAATCTTGATTAAAGTGAAACAAGACCCCCTTAATTGTGACTGCCCCCTGCATCGCAAATATGCCCTCATGAACCAGTAAAGTAATCCCATCACTGGCTTCAGAAAGCGCTTTAATGTCTGTCAGGTGGCTCTTCGATATCACACAAGAGCCATTTATCCATAAATGCAGGTTGCCTTGCCTGAGCTGCTTGAGTATTTCTGCTCCGCAATCTTTGCCCATCCATTCGCCAGTAACCGTTTGCGATTCAAGGTTTATCTCACTAAATATGCCGTTAGTTCTCACCACATCATGTTGCTCACGTGAGACACCAAAAAAATCTTCGAACACGCTAAGCTGATCGTCTTGTACAATATCGTGAGCAAAACATTTAGGTTCGGAGAGCGAGCTACAACTGCCAGAGATCTTAGTCACATATTCCTCTAAACATTTTTTATGGCTTACAAACTCTTCACTTGGCTTGGGGCCAGTACTCAACCCTTTATTTTCTAAAGCGCCAGTTGCGGAAAGATGACCTTTGACTCTAAATGCTGTGCACTCCCAGCCTTCATCCGCTTCCCTGCCTGGGTCAGGCGTATTTATCACTACAGATGACTTAAATTTCATACTTGCCGAGGTTTGTATTGCGCCCGATTTTAATGTGGACTCCGCCAATGCAAAACGTCGACTGACTTTCTGATTTCCTGATGTTGCAGAAACCACTACATCGCCTGTCGTACTGTCCAACCAGAGTTTAGACGTGACCAATAGTGTTTGGTCGCAAGCAAGAATATTGGCTGGTAGTGTCTTTAGAGGAAAAAACTGAGCTATCGCGCATTCCACACCACCCTCTGCGAGCCAAAAAGACTGTCGGGAGTCTATTTCATTCTGAGCACGTTTAATCTCGTAAAATGTCGTCTTATACATCGCGATAAATAACATCAAGGCTAAGCTCAATAATATTGAAGTCATCATTAACGCGATCGCCCCTCGCTGATACTTAACTTTCATGGTGCGTTCCTCACCATGAAGCTTCGATAAATAGAAGCAGTAACAGACGCCTTTGCTCTCAAATGCCCCTCAATCACAAACGTAATAAACTGATTAGAATGATAGGAAGCACCAACCGCAGTGCCCGTCACTTCGAAGTGAGAAATCGCGATAAAATTGGGTTCGAATATCGACGTACACCCAGAAGCGTTGGAGAAGCTGATGTCTTTCGCCCCCGACACCAAGCTTGAAACCGAGCGACAGATCTTCAGTTTTTGAGCATCACTATCAAATTGCCAAACCACATTTTCAATCGGCTTAGCGAGTCCAGGATCTCTATCATCCCAGTAAGCATATTGAACAGATGCACCTTCACGCGAAATATAGACGGTTTGTGTCGATCCTTTGGGGCTCAACGTCGCACCGTATTCACCAAACGCACCGCAGCGAATCAAGTCATTTTGCAAGCGTCTTGCAGTCGTCGATAAGGCTTGTTGGAGAATGAGTAACTGTGAGCGCTCAATAACGTGGCGCTGGAGGGAAATGTAGAAAGTCACTACAGCAGATAGCACCAATAAACTTAGCGCCATAGCAACAACGAGTTCTATCAGCGTAATTCCTCGTATTTGACTAGGCCATGTTGTCATTTAGGGCATGCACCAAAGCCAAAATTAATATCACCAACATCACAGACGATTACTCGACCAGAAACACTGTGAGTCCGAATATTGATATACGATGCGATATCACTCAATGGCTGTATTTTGATAGTGCCATTGGTCAGCGCCATACCGGATAAATTATCGAACTTTATCCGAGCGTTAGAATGGTTGAGTGACAATTCAATTCCTTTAAGCACCTCACCTTTCATATGCCGCAATATAGTCGCATTTGAGTCGTTGATATCAGCTTGATTGGTCACTTGAATGCTCCATAGATCGGCTTCCGATTGCTCAGATGGTTTCAAAAAATGAACCCACAACGGCATGTTCTGCGCAATCGACTCGGCCTTTGTCTGTATAAGTAGTGCATACAACTCATTCGCTGCTGCCGTGGCTTTTAGTTTCTTGGAGGCCATCTGGAACTCGGGGACAACAGCAAAGAGCAGAGCACTAAGCACTGCTATCGCAATCACTAATTCAAGGACTGAGAAGCCGCGAGTTCGTTCCCAAAAAAGAATGAAACCACCTACAAATCAACACTGAAACTTGCGTTCAATTTAGCAGCCGAGAAAACTATTAAGGCAATTTAAAGGCGGTATTTAGGGCTAGGCAGAAAAATGAAATGTACTAAAAGCAACATACGTGAACGCGGTTTAACCTTGGTCGAAATTACTATTACTTTAGCCATACTTGCTGTATTAATTGGTCTTGCTTATCCAAGTTACATGCAACAGGTTAGGAAAAGCCATCGAATGGTGGCACTTGGTGATATGCTTGCCATCCAACACGAACTTGAACGAAGCTATGACAGTGGCTACCAGATCGACCATATTATTTCATCGGGCAGCTGTTTGATTTGTAACTCACCGGCAACGCGGTATCAATTTGACGTCACGATAGACAGTCATGCGGCATACATCATCAAAGCGGTAGCTCAAGATTTGCAGCAACAGAACCAAGATAGCTGTCTCAACGACAACAAAACAATGACGCTCAACGCCTTAGGCGAAACTACACCCAGCGCTTGTTGGGGACAATAAAAAGCTCGCGACGAATCGCGAGCTTTAACAACATTTGAAAAATCTTAACTGGTTAGATCATCAAAGAATTTTTTCACACCATTGAAGAAGCCTTCTGATTTCGGCTTATGCTTGTTAGCAGCATCACCACCGCATGACTCTTCAAACTCACGTAGTAGCTCTTTTTGACGAGAACTTAGCTTAACTGGAGTTTCAACAACTAGCTTCACGATTAGGTCACCCACACCGCCGCCACGCACACCTTTCACGCCTTTGCCACGCATACGGAACATACGGCCTGTTTGAGTTTCTTCTGGCACTTTAAGGCTGACACGACCATCAAGGGTAGGCACTTCTACTTCACCGCCTAATGCTGCTTGAGCAAAGCTCACCGGCACTTCACAGTACAGGTTGTTACCTTCACGTTCAAAGATGTGGTGCTCTTGAACGTGCACTTGAACGTACAGATCACCAGCTGGTGCGCCGTGCTCTCCCGCTTCACCTTCACCAGATAGACGAATACGATCGCCGGTATCTACGCCAGCTGGAATTTTAACATTAAGCGTCTTAGTCTTCTGGATACGACCTTGGCCATGACAGCTATTACAAGGGTCTTTGATGATCTTGCCTTGACCATGACAGGTTGGACAGGTTTGCTGAACCGCAAAGAAACCTTGGCGCATTTGAACTTGACCATGTCCATGACAGGTGCCACAAGTTTGTGGTGAAGAACCTTTCTTCGCACCGCTGCCATCACAAGTTTCACATTCAACAAGCGTTGGAACTTCAATCTCTTTCGAAATACCACGAACCGCTTCTTCTAACGTCAGTTCCATGTTGTAACGTAAGTCAGCACCACGTTGTGCACGACTGCCACCACCGCGGCGACCACCACCAAACGAATATCGCCGAATACATCACCGAAGATATCACCGAAATC
>ASHK01000204.1 GCA_000695745.1 Vibrio madracius
ATCGGAGCATCCATATTTCGATACCCCTATTAGATCAAAGGTCTAGCTCGAAAGCTAGACCTTTGTCAGCAGTCTGAAGCCTACAATGTGTAGGCTTGTTTAATAATCGTGTCATTCTTAGCTTTCAGTAACGATCTCACGTGAATAGACTTTTTCACAGTACTTACACTTGAGGCGAATGTCTTGATGTTTTTCGAACACTTTGAAGCTGCTGTCTACTGGTTCATTGTGAGTAATGCAGTTGCTATTTGGGCACTCAAACACACCGGTAATCGTTTCAGGCAGTTTTAACGCTAACTTTTTGCAAACTTCATAGTTCTCAATCTGGTTCACGGTGGCATGAGGAGCGTAGAGTGCCAATTTGTTCGCTTGTTCTTCGGTGATAAATACGTTCTCTATTTTCAGCAGATCCTTACAACCTAATGCTGAAGAAGGTAAGTTAAGACCGATGGTGACACGCTGTTTGGATTGATCCATGGCGAACAGTTTGAGTACTTTGATACCAATGTTTGCAGGGATATGGTCGATGACCGTGCCATTTTTAATTGCTTCTACTTGCAACTGGGTTTCTTTAGACATGATCAATTCTCCTTAAAGCGTTTCGTTTAGAACTAGAGCAAGTAGAGCTTCACGGGCATAGACGCCGTTTTCTGCTTGTTGGAAATAGTACGCGTAAGGGGTTTTATCCACGTCTATAGTAATTTCATCAACACGAGGCAGAGGATGCAGAACTTTTAAATTATCCCGCGCGTCTTTTAAAGTGTCGGCCGAAAGAATGTAAGCTGATTTGATATGTGCATATTCAGATTCATCGAAACGCTCTTTCTGTACGCGTGTCATGTACAGGATATCAAGCTCGCCGACGACACTCTCCATGTCTGTGTGTAGACTAAAATCAATTCCCGCTTCCTCAAGTTCCTCACAGATATAATCCGGCATCGCTAAGGCGTCAGGAGCGATAAAGAAGAAGCGAACATTATTAAATTTTGCTAAGGCTTGCGTTAACGAGTGCACCGTACGCCCGTATTTCAAATCACCGACAAACGCCACATTGATATCATCCAGACGGCCTTGAGTTTCATAGATGCTATACAGGTCTAGTAGTGTTTGTGTCGGGTGTTGGTTGGAGCCATCTCCGGCATTGATAACTGGGACGCCGTTTGAAAACTCAGACGCTAGACGAGCTGCGCCTTCTTGTGGATGACGCATCACAAAAGCATCGACATAAGATGAAATAACCTGAACCGAGTCAGCTAACGTCTCGCCTTTCTTTGCAAGAGAGGTATTACCGCCGCTATCGAAACCAATTACGTCTCCGCCGATACGTTGGATGGCAGTTTCAAATGACAGACGTGTACGAGTCGAAGGTTCAAAGAAGCAGCTAGCGACAACCTTGTTTTTAATAAGCTCAGGCTGAGGGTTTGATTTTAGTTGACCGGCTGTCTGTACAATGAGTTCCAGCTCCTCACGTGACAACTCTGGAATTGAGATAATGTGCTTTTGATAGAGCGTATTCGCCATGTTTATCTTCCCTATAGTTAAAACCAGACCAGATGGATATTCCCAGTGCGAAAGGCCAACGACCAATCACTGCTTGGAATGCAGGCATAAAAAAACCCCCCATAATGGGAGGTTTAGCAATCAATAGGAAATAATAACGGTGCATGATAAGCAAAAAGCTTATCGAGAGCGTGATATGTTGTAAAACTCGCTTGCGCCATTGATTGTTCCCCAGACAAATTGCGGAGAATTATACGCCTAAAATTCGTGAGCGCAAGCGATTACATCAAAGGTTTATCGTTAAATTAGTCACGTTTTTGACTAGCTGCCTAACGTAGCAACCATGACAGCTTTGATGGTGTGCATCCGGTTTTCTGCTTCATCAAATACGATAGAGTACTCGGATTCGAACACATCATTAGTCACTTCAAGACCATTCAAACCATATTTCTCGGCGATTTCTTTGCCAATAGTGGTTTGGTCATCATGAAACGCTGGCAAGCAGTGCATAAATTTCACATCTTTGTTGCCCGTAGCCTTAATCGTATCCATGTTTACTTGATACGGTTTCATCAAAGCAATACGCTCTTCCCATGCCGATGCTGATTCGCCCATAGAAACCCAAACGTCCGTGTATAAGAAGTCACAATCAGCTACGCCTTGTTGTACGTCTTCGGTGAGAGTAATGGAAGCACCTGTTGATAAGGCGATGGTCTGACATTCATCGATGAGGCTTTGCTCGGGCCAAAACGCCTTTGGCGCAACCAGACGAATATCCATGCCCATTTTTGCGGCCCCAACCATTAGAGAGTTCCCCATGTTGTTGCGCGCATCGCCTAAATAGGCAAATTTAATTTGGTGTAACAGTTTGCCTTTGCCGTGTTCTAGCATAGTCAAAAAGTCTGCGAGGATTTGCGTGGGGTGAAACTCATTGGTTAGCCCGTTCCAAACGGGTACACCCGCGTGAGCGCCTAGTTCTTCAACGATATCCTGACCAAAACCACGATACTCGATGCCATCGTACATACGACCTAGTACGCGAGCCGTATCTTTCATGGACTCTTTATGACCGATTTGCGAACCTGAAGGGCCAATATACGAGACCTGAGCACCTTGATCAAAAGCGGCAACTTCAAAAGCACATCGGGTACGAGTCGAGGCTTTTTCAAAGATCAATGCAATGTTTTTCCCTACCAGTTTTTTTTGCTCAGTGCCGGCATATTTAGCGGCTTTAAGATCTTTAGACAGGTCGAGAAGAAACTGAATCTCTTTTGGTGAATAGTCGAGAAGCTTGAGAAAATTCCTATTTCGTAAGTTGTAAGCCATGATTCGTACCCTTCTATTTAGTTTCTTGGTTTATTTATACATAAAAATTCTTATAATGTGAATAAGTATTTTAATTTGATGCAAAAAAAGCCCCTTATAGGGGCTTTTGGTAAATAATTATGTTTATATGCTGTCTCGCTCGATAGGACAGCTCATACAACGGGCTCCGCCCCGACCACGTCCTAGCTCATTGCCTGGAATAGTTAGGACCTGAATACCCGCCTTGTCGTACTTTTCATTAGTATACACATTTCTTTCATATCCGATAACGACACCCGGTTTGACGGTCAGCACATTATTCGCGTCATTCCACTGTTCACGCTCTGCTTCGTAGTTATCGCCACCTGTCGTAATGATCTTCAATTGATCGACCTTTAATGCACTCTCTAGGGCTTTAAGGTAGTTCGGTAACTTTTCAACTTGCATCTGGCCTTTACTGTCGGAGGTTAGACGCCAAGTGTCGAGTTTATCGTTGATGATCTCTGGATATACCGAGAAAGTATCGACATCCATATGAGTCATGACGGTATCAAGGTGCATACAAGAGCGATGTTTCGGAAGATCGATAGCAATAACCTGAGAGGCTTGTCCGGATTTAAACAGATTCGAGGCCAAGTTTTCCACACCTTGCGGGGTGGTGCGCTCAGAAATACCAATCAGTACCGCGCCTTTACCGATAACAAGAACATCGCCGCCCTCAATGTTGGCGTTGTCATAATGAAGATCTTCATCACCGAAGTATTTAATGAAATCCTGACCGGCAAAGATTGGGTGCCAACGATAAATGGCTCTTAGATGATTGGTTTCGCGTTGGCGCGCTGGTTTCATCATTGGGTTGAGTGATACGCCACCGTAAACCCAACAAGAGGTATCACGAGTGAAAAGGTGGTTTGGTAGCGGTTCAATAACAAAATCAAGCGGCTTGCTCATTTTGTGCAAGATAGAAGGGGTTTTGATGGGCAGCTCAGAGTATGCGAGGCCACCTAGTAAAATCGTCGCTAAGTGCTCGTCGTCCATTTCGGTCAGATACTTACGCAGCTCATTAGCAAAGATAGGCCCATAACGGAAATCAGAAATTTGTGTTTCTAGAAGCCATTCCTTTGCTTCTGGGACGGCAAGCGTCTCAACCAGTAGATCGTGCAGAAGCAGTACTTCGACATCTTGGCTACGTAGTGTATTGGCAAACGCATCATGTTCTTCACCTGCCGCTTCCACAGCTAGCACGTCATCAAATAATAATTCATGACAGTTAGATGGCGTGAGGTGGGTGAGGGCGCGTTCTGGACGATTTAATAATACGCGACGTAACTGGCCAACTTCCGACCCAACGTACAACTTGCTCATTGTGATTCCTTTCAGTTTTGATTGCGCTATTTATGACAAGCTTGTTATCAAGATGCAAGTTAAAATGTCAGCGTTTGTTACTGTTAAAAAGTTAAATT
Source organism: Vibrio madracius (assembly GCA_000695745.1). GTDB lineage: Bacteria > Pseudomonadota > Gammaproteobacteria > Enterobacterales > Vibrionaceae > Vibrio > Vibrio madracius. The sequence continues at coordinate 4,269 of ASHK01000204.1, forward strand.
GCAGTGATATTGTGGAATAAACTAAAGAAATGCAGATGAATTTTTTTATGCGTTTGCTAGGTTTAGCATCACCAAACCGTGCTTGAGTATGCAGCATTATTGTGCAGTTTTAGCGCAATATTCATGAGCAATATATGCATAAAAAACGGAAATATGCAATAAAAGGCCAAGATAGTGACTAAAATAAACCAAGGATAAATCATAAATTGAGGGGGTGATATGCAAAATAGACTCATAACCTTTCTAGTCGATATCGTTGCTGCTATTTGAATCTGGATCCTGCTTTATACTGAAATCAGAGAGTAATGACAAAATGTTAAGATTATGTTTCTGTGATCTCGATCTAAATTGGTTTGAGTAAACCGAGAAAAAAATTGTCAGGAAAGATCTCGGTTTGATCTTTCGATTTTGGCTGACTTCTCGTATCATTCATGCCGATAACCTATTTATAGCTGGAGCACTTTATGTCTCAACAAGATGAGTATATGTCCGTTGAAGATTTGATCGAGATTCAAAAGGAAGAAACTCGCGATATTATTCAAGCCTTAATTGAAGATGGAAGTGATCCAGAGGCATTGTACGAGATCGAACACCACCTGTTTTCTGAAGACTTTGATCGTTTAGAGAAGGCCGTTGTTGAAGCATTCAAAATGGGTTTTGAAGTGCTAGAAGCAGAAGAAACCGAAGATGAAGACGGTAATAAACTGCTTTGCTGTGATGCGACAATGGAATCGACGCTCAATGCTGAGCAGATTGACGCACAAGTGGAGAAGCTAGTGAACTTAGCTGAGAAGTACGACATCATTTATGATGGCTGGGGTACGTACTACGAAGGCGAAGATGCGCTTTATAACGATGAAGATGAAGACGACGAAGAATAAGTCGTATTGATGCGTAAAAGGCCGGCTCTGCTGGCCTTTTTGCTATCTAGCAGGTTCAACCTATCTTTCGATAACGGATTTGATTATACTGCGCTAAATATGATCTAGGTCAATTCACACCATGAAGAAAAATTTGGCTGGCCTATGGCAGCTGTCCCCGCTTACCGATCTTTCCATACCTCAGGATGATCTGTCTTTCCCAGGCGCTTTAAGTCAGGTTTTACCTTCCCATCTCTCCGAAGAAATGATTGCCAACCAAGAGTGGCACCTCATGCATGACTTTGAGTTAACAGAAGAAGAATTGCGCCACCCTGCGGTCGATTTAGTGATTGGTGGTGTCGAGCATTACGCTGAAGTTCGTATCAATGGGCGTGCCGTGATGGATTGTGATGGCAATGAAGTAATATATCGCCGTGAAATAAGAGCTCACTTACAGCAAGGCCCTAATCGTATTGAAATTTTGTTCCTTAATTACGATGAAGAGGATTTATTGCTTGAGTCAGACGAAGCACCGCAGTGCTCTTTATGTGTTCCACCAGCGGTAACTGAAACGCGTATGGGAGTTTGGCAGATGCCCTATTTACAGTTTATTCCCCATGTGCGCTTGGAGCATGTGGTGATGGAACAAATTTGGCATCATGGTGGGGGCTGTGAATTTAAAGTTGATCTTCATTATCATACTTACCGTGCAGGTTTGGTGTCGGCATCAGTCAGATTTAATGGTATGACATTGCACTTACCCATTGATGTTCGAGCAAATCAAGCGTCTGCTCTGTTTCAAGTAGAAGCGCCTAAATATGCCGATCTGGATCAGCTAAATTCAGATGATTTGTATCGCTTGGTCGTGACTTTAGATGGTCAAGTGCAAGAATTTGATGTGGCGCTCAGCCAGTCGTTGTGTGTCACCCATCTAGCCATTTAGTGAAATACGTAGCGGCAGATGGGTGGTGCACAACTTAGAGGGCTGTAATGCTTCTCTAAGCTGCTGTGCTCGATATGACATTGTCTCCCTTTAAACCTAATCAGCAAGAGACAATGTCTAAACCCTTATAACAAACGTTTTAGACGATACAGCTCTTCTAACGCTTGTCGTGGTGTCAGCTCATCCGGATCGAGTTTTGCCAGTGCCTCCTCTACTTCGCTTGGCTCTGGAATCAAACTCAATTGATTGGCAATATCGACTTGTGGGGCGTCTTTGCTCGTTGGCTTGTTGCCTATTTGCTCTAACTGAGTCAGTTTCTGTCTGGCATTCTTGATGACCGCTTTGGGAACTCCTGCCAATCCTGCGACAGCAAGACCGTAAGATTTGCTTGCAGCCCCTTCTTGAACCGCATGCATAAAGGCGATGGAGTCGCCGTGTTCCACGGCATCGAGGTGAACGTTGGCAAGGTGCGGTAGCTGATTAGGCATTTCGGTTAGCTCAAAATAGTGAGTAGCAAATAGGGTCATGGCACCCACTTTGGTTGCTAGCCATTCAGCACTTGCCCATGCTAGCGATAAACCATCGTAGGTACTGGTTCCGCGACCAATTTCATCCATTAGCACCAGACTGTTTTCTGTCGCATTGTGCAAGATATTTGCGGTTTCCGTCATCTCGACCATAAACGTAGAGCGGCCAGAGGCCAGATCGTCTGACGCCCCTATCCGTGTGAAGATGCGATCCAGTGAACCGATCTCAGCAGATTCAGCCGTACATAAGAGCCAATATGAGCCATCAGCGCAATCAGAGCAGTTTGGCGCATATAGGTCGACTTACCTCCCATATTAGGCCCGGTAATGATCAACATTTTTCGTTCAGGGTTAAGTGAGATAGGGTTCGCAATGAATGGCTCATCCATCACCTGTTCTACGACTGGGTGACGGCCCCCTGAATTCGAATACCAGTATTATCACTGAGAACAGGACGGCAATAATCAAGGCTTTCCGCGCGCTCTGCAAGGTTTTGCAAACATCCAGTTGCGACAGAGCGGAAGCGAGGTTTTGTAGTTGATCCAACTGAGGAAGTAACAGATCAAACAGTTGTTCCCATAATTTCTTCTCTAATGCGAGTGCTTTCGATTTTGAGTTAAGCACTTTGTCTTCATGCTCTTTTAACTCAGGGATAATGTAGCGCTCGGCATTCTTTAACGTCTGACGGCGAATATAGTGTGGAGGCACTAGGTGACTTTGACCTCGGCTGACTTGAATATAGAAGCCGTGGACATTGTTGTAACCAACCTCAATGTATCGATGCCATGACGATCTCGCTCATCATGCTCAAGCTTCTCAAGATAAGCCGTCGCACCATTAGCTAAATCACGCCACTCGTCCAATTCAGCATTGTAGCCATCAGCAATAACGCCACCATCGCGAATGACCACTGGTGGATTTTCTTTGATAGCACGCTCTAGAAGTTCTGCCATGCTGTCCATGGGGGCAGAGTACTGAGCCAATTGCTGCAAGTACGGATGAGCAACGGTTTCAAGACTCAGTGCTAGTTCAGGCAAAAGGTTTAGCGCACTGCGTAATCGAGCCATATCTCGTGGTCTTGCAGAGCGAAGTGCTAAAGCGTGCCAAGATACGTTCGATATCACCAATTTGCTTTAACGTTGGAGAAAGCTCAGTGTATAGCGCCTCTTGTTTGAGTTCTGAAATCGCATCTAAACGGGAGTTCAGGGTCTTAAAACAGCGCATCGGTTGATGGATCCAGCGTTTGAGCATGCGGCTGCCATCGCTGTTGCGGTGTGATCCAAGACTTCCGCCAAGGTATTATCGTAACCACCTGACAAATTCTGAGTTAACTCAAGGTTGCGACGTGTGGCGGCATCCAGTACCACAGATTGATCTTGGCTGACCAGTGTCAATGAGCGGATGTGTGGGAGTGCAGTACGCTGAGTATCTTTTACATACTGAATCAAACAGCCCGCTGCGCAAAGTCCGAGTTCACACTCCTCAACCCCAAACCCAATAAGGTCTTGGTACCAAATTGTTGATTCAGTTGCTGCCTTGCCGTGTCAATCTCAAATTCCCAAATTGGGCGACGACGATTACCATGCGACTCGCCATCAGTTCAACGGGTTCAAAATCCTCTGGGAATAACAATTCTTTAGGAGCTGTACGTTGCAATTCTGCCAACATTGCTTCTTCGGTACTAGGTTCACAAAGTTGAAAGCGACCCGAGGTAATATCTAGCGTGGCATAGCCAAATTTACCGTTTTGGTGGTAGATTGCGGCAATGAGGTTATCCAATCGTTCCGATAGTAGGGCTTCATCTGAAACGGTTCCTGGCGTGACAATTCGAACCACGCGACGCTCTACCGGACCTTTACTGGTCGCCGGGTCGCCAACTTGCTCGCAGATGGCAACCGATTCGCCCAGTTGAACCAGTTTTGCTAAGTAGCCTTCTACGGCATGGAAAGGGACACCAGCCATTGGAATGGGCTCGCCCGCGGATGCGCCCCGTTTGGTTAGAGAAATATCGAGCAGTTGAGACGCACGTTTCGCATCGTCATAAAAGAGCTCGTAAAAATCACCATTCGGTAGAAAAGCAGGATATCTGGATTCTCGGCTTTGAGTTTCAGATATTGCTGCATCATTGGCGTATGTTTTTGTTCCGCTTTCACTGTCACATCTTTAGCTGCTTGTTTCAATTGCTGCTTAGGATACGTGAAACCGACGTGAGCGAAAAGGGAATATAAAAAAGTGGCTCTATGGCTTGGGGTCGTTGTCAAACATTGAGTTGTTTAGGAGTTTACTAGATGAACACTATTGAAGAGTTAAGTTTCAACCTAGGCGCGTTACTCGAACAGAAAGATCATATCCTGGTGACTGCAGAATCGTGTACTGGCGGTGGGGTAGCGACGGCAATTACCGATATTGCAGGTAGTTCGGCGTGGTTTGATAGAGCATTTGTCACGTACAGTAATGACGCCAAAATCGATATGCTTGGTGTTGCGACAGAGACCCTCGGGCAAAGTGGGGCGGTGAGCGAAGCCGTTGTTATCGAAATGGCTCACGGTGCATTACAGCGTTCGAAAGGGACGCTTAGCGTCGCGATCAGTGGAATTGCAGGCCCCGGTGGTGGCAGTGAAGATAAACCTGTAGGAACGGTCTGTTTTGCTTGGGCCTCTCAGGATGGTTGGCTAAAAGTTGAAACCTGTTTGTTTGATGGTGATCGCTTTGCCGTTCGTCAACAGGCGGTAATGCATGCATTATTGACCCTACATTGCCATCTATTGGGAGATGAACCGTACTGCTAATAAATAAACGCTCTGGTCATCAATAAGTTGCCATTTGCGTCGGAAAAATTTTCATACAGGCCTGGACACTGTATGAATCAACAGTATAATAAAACCATATCGCATGACTTAAGCTAATCGCTCATTAATTAGAAAACAGCAAA
>ASHK01000205.1 GCA_000695745.1 Vibrio madracius
TTTCTTCGGTCACAATTCAAAAACAGCTCGGCCTTAAACATCACTGCAACCCAATAGGCTGTTCAAATGACACGCCGAAAAGCTGGGTTTTCAGTGTCATTATGCGACGGCTACAAGATCAAGGTAAGGTAGAATATAAGAAAGTCGGCTCTCGAGTGACTTACCGCAGCCGTACTGTTATGCACTGATTGGCTTACGCCCAGCTGCTATACCTAAAATAAGAAAGGAGCCTTACGGCTCCTTTCTTATTGGTAAAATTAGGCTAAAACATGCGCCGCCCAACTCACTGTGGCTGACCTCAACATTACCTCCGTGACGAAGCATAATGTGTTTTACGATCGCTAACCCGAGACCATATCCTCCGGATGCCCTATCTCTCGCTTTGTCTACACGATAGAAAGGTTCAAACAACATACCCCAATGTTTGGGATCAATACCGATGCCATCATCATGAACTTCAATCGCGATATGATCGGAATCAGGTACCAATTTAACAACGATGGTCTCTTTGGCGTATCTTTTCGCATTACCAATCAGATTAACCAAGGCTCTACAAAGTAAAAAACCATCAATTTGTGTCGTAAGTTCAGACTGGTATGTCTGCAACAAGAACTTTTGACCGATGTGATGCTCCCACTTAGTATGATTTTCATTGAGCCAACTGACTAGATCGACTTGTTCTAAGTTAATGGCCGCATCTGGTCTTTCAACGCGAGCATAGTAAAGCAGTTCATCTACTAGCTTTTCCATGTCCTCAGTATCTTCGATAATACTCTTGAGCTGCTTTTTAGCTTCTGGATCTTGTACCTGTTCTAGAAGTACTTCACTTTGCCACTGTATCCGAAAAATCGGAGTCCTAAGCTCATGGGCAACCGCATTGGTCAACGCTTTGTTACTTATCATTAGGTCGGCGATTTTTGTCGCCATACGATTGAAAGTACGATTAAGTTTTCCTAATCTAACCCATTGTTTCTCGGAGGCACGAGCGGAAAAATTACCGCTGGCAAACTCCATGGCCGTTTTCTCTAGCACTCGCAGTCGGCGACTTAAAAACCAAATGAGTACGAAACTAAATGCAACAAAACTAGGCTAAGAAAAACAACCAGACCACTTGGTTGCCAAACTCAATAGCTTTTATTAGCTCTGAATCTGGGTCATCAGAAAGCTCGAAATAGTTCGGGTTATTGTCAAACTTCAACCACAAGTGACTGTCATCATTTAACAAGAAGTGGGTATCGGTATTTTCTTTAAAGTACTCTCCAATCGGCTTTGGGAGTTTATCTTCTGGGTACTCTTCAAGAAGTCGGTGAGTCTTTTTTGCGAACAGCTGCATCAGTGCGATCGCCTGATCATCGCTTTCATTGGTCGAAACATGATTCATGATGTCGCGAAACGCTTCCACCCGAAGATTAGCATCGACCAAGTCAGGATCAGTTTTACCGTAAATCAGGTACTCATACCCATAGATACTTGCTGCAAAAAGTAAGATAAGTCCAAGTAAAGACTCTAAAAATATACGCCACACAATAAGCTACCCTAGTGTTTCCAACCATCGGCAACAAATAGATAACCTTTCCCGCGAACAGTAATAATTCCTTTTGGATTAGTCGCATCGTCAGACAGTTTTTTGCGTAGAGTCACTATTCGATTGTCGATCGTACGATCAATACCATCATAGTCTATCCCTCGTAATTGACGAGTCAGATAGTCTCTCGATAAGACCTCACCTGCAGATTTTCCAAGTAACCAAAGCAGATCAAACTCACTGTCTGTCAACGCCACATCTATGTTGTCATATTTGCAGCTTCTGCTCTTTTGGCAAATAACTAAACTGCCAAAAGACATAGAGTTACCATCCAGTTGCATATGTTCTTCAGCAGGGCGGCGTAGTAAATTGCGCACACGAGCTAACAAAACACGCGGCTTAATCGGTTTAGAAACAAAGTCGTCTGCCCCCGTTTCTAGCGCTGCGACATGATCGAAGTCGTCATCGCTCGCAGTAAGCATTAAAATTTTACCTTGATAGCTGTCACGAACTTCTCTACAAATAGACAAACCGTCCTGCCCTGGAAGCATTAAATCTAGGATCGTAATATCTGGGTTAAACGCCGTAATCAGGTCCGCTGCTTCATTGCCATCGAACACTGTCTTCACTTCAAAGCCTTGAGCTTTAAAGTAGTCACCTAACATAACGTTAAGTTTTGTGTCATCTTCTACAATTAACAATTTTTGATTTACCATGATTGAGTCCAACCCTTCTCTATATTGCTCGCAACAATACATAAATTTACATAATACTACAATCAGAGCTGTTAACAGTTGCGTCAGATTATTCCTAGCATTTTTGTGGGTTAATACGGCCAACCAGATAAGATTTCAGCATATAATACAATAGGTTATGTAGAATCTTTCACACAAAACAATTGAACAGCGTGCAAAATAGTGGCTTAGTTCTTTTTTTAGAACCTACTGTATGAATTTGTCAGAACATAACCGACAGAGCATTACATTTATAAAAAAGCCCCTCAACGTGAGGGGCTTTAGGTCATTATTTTAGCTTTTTTTTAGATTACTCATCATCGTCCAATGGGACAAGCTTGGTGTTTCCGCCGCGAATTTTCTCTCGTCTATGCTGGATCATGGCGTAGAAGCCAGGAATTAAGAACGTACCCGCTAGTAAGACACACAATAGGCCTCCGACTAACGAGATACCTAAGGAGTTCTGACTTACATGCCCTGCTCCTGAGGCAAAAATAAGTGGGAAAATACCTAGAATAAATGACCATGACGTCATATTAACGGCACGGAATCGAAGCATACCGCCCCGCACTGCAGCGTCATCAATAGCGACGTCTTTATCTTCACGTTCAAGTTTGGCGAATTCAACAATGAGTATTGCGTTCTTCGCCGCCAATGCTATGAGTAACACAAGCCCGATTTGTGCATATAGATTTAGCGGTGTGCCTGTAAGGTTCAAGGCAATAAACGATCCTAATGTCGCGACCGGTACCACCAATATAATGGCTAACGGGATGGTCCAACTCTCATACTGAGCCACCATAAACAGGTAAATAAAGATGAGTGCTAATGCAAACGCATATATCGCTTGGTTACCCGCTAGAATTTCTTGGTAGGCCATCCCGGTCCATTCGTATTGATAGCCATCGGTAATACTTCAGCAGCAACCCTTTCCATCGCTGCAATCGCATCCCCACTTGAGTAACCTGGAGCGGGTTGCCCTTGAATCACGGCGCTACGATACATGTTATATCGCCATGCAACATCTGGTTCGAACACTTGCTCGTAGGAAACCAATGTACTTAACGGAATCATTTCCCCTTTAGAAGAACGCACGTGGAACAATTGTAGATCTTCCATGCCACTTCGATACTGAGCATCAGCTTGCACCGTGACACGGAAGTTTTTCCCAAACATCGTAAAATCATTCACATACAAGGAACCTAAGTTACCCTGTAGCGTTTGGAATATTGATGATAAAGGAATGCCAAGTTGTTGTGCTTTCTCGCGATCTATATCCACGTAATAATGTGGCACGTTAGCGCGGAACGTACTGAATGTATAAGCTATCTCTGGCTGTTGGTTCGCCGTTTGAATCACATCTTGCATTACTAAAGCAAGATCTGTCCTGCTTCGTCCTAATGTGTCTTCCAACACAAATTCAAAACCTGAAGCAGCGCCCATACCCGGCACTGCTGGTGGTCCCATCGCAAATACGACCGCACCCGGGATTTGTTGCGCTGCCATACCATTGACTCTTGCTGCTATGGCGTTTGCCGAGTGATCGCCCTCAAAACCGTTGCGCTCATTCCAGTCCTTGAGTTTGATAAACAATGACGCACCATTGGACGCTGCCGCACCCGTCATAAACGCATAGCCATTGGCAACCGTAATTCCATCAATTCCAGGTTCTTGCTCTACTAATGCCACCAACTGTTCTGTGGTTTCGGTAGTACGCGACAGCGACGCGGAGTCAGGAAGTTGAACGTTGACCAGTAAGATGCCTTTATCTTCTTGTGGCACAAACGCCGTTGACGTATTTTTCGCAAGGAAAGTCACTGCGCCTACCGCTATTACAAAGAATGTCATCAGCAATAAGGCTTTTTTGACTAAGAAGCCAGCGACTTGGCCGTAACGCATCGTAATACGCTCAAGTAGACCATTAAAGGTTTGGAACCAACGTGCGGTATTACCACCACCTTGCTTCAACACCAACGAACACAACGCTGGAGATAGTGTTAAAGCATTAATGGAGGAAATAATTACCGAGATACAGATCGTTAGCGCAAACTGGCGATACATAATCCCAGTAATCCCCGGTAACAGCGTTACTGGTATAAAGACCGCTAACAGAACTAACGTGGAGGTAATGATTGGACCG
>ASHK01000206.1 GCA_000695745.1 Vibrio madracius
TTCGCCAACGGCTTCTTAAGCTTATCTTGGATAACACGACCCATCGGCCTTGCACCCATTGTCTTATCGTAGCCCTGATAGCCAACCAATCGCGTGCTTCATCAGACACTTCCAACGAGACACCGCGAGAATCCAATTGAGCTTGAAGCTCGACAATGAATTTGTCGACCACTTGATGAATGACGGTATCGTCTAAGCTATTAAACCAAATAATACCATCAAGACGGTTACGGAATTCCGGAGTGAACACGCGCTTAATCGCACCCATCGCATCCGGTTTATGATCCTGTTGAATCAGACCAATTGATTTCTTCTCTGTCTCAGCAACACCCGCGTTACTGGTCATAACAAGGATAACATTGCGGAAATCAGCTTTGCGACCATTGTTGTCCGTCAGCGTACCGTTATCCATGACTTGCAACAGCAAGTTAAAGATATCTGGGTGTGCTTTCTCGATCTCATCTAGCAACACCACAGAGTGCGGATGCTTGATGACAGCATCAGTTAAAAGACCACCTTGATCGTAGCCAACATAGCCCGGAGGCGCACCGATTAAACGGCTAACAGAGTGACGTTCACCATACTCCGACATATCGAAACGAAGCAGTTCAATCCCCAACAACTTAGACAATTGAACGGTCACTTCTGTTTTACCCACACCGGTCGGGCCTGCAAATAAGAATGAACCGACAGGCTTGTCATCATTACCTAGACCAGCACGAGTCATCTTGATTGCTTCGCAAAGCACATCAATCGCCTTGTCTTGACCAAACACCAGCATTTTCATCTTGTCATCAAGGTTTTGAAGAATGTCCTTGTCAGACGATGATACGGATTTCTCTGGAATACGCGCCATCTTCGCAACCATGGCTTCGATATCGGCCACGCCTACCGTTTTCTTACGGCGACTGACTGGCACTAAACGACTACGAGCACCCGCTTCATCGATCACGTCAATTGCTTTGTCTGGTAGGTGGCGCTCATTGATGTATTTCGCCGATAACTCAACAGCAGCGCGCAACGCTTTGTTAGTGTAGCGCACCTCATGGTGTTCTTCGTATTTCGGTTTCAATCCCATCAAAATCTTGGTGGTATCATCGAGTGAAGGTTCCACAACATCGATTTTTTGGAAACGACGAGACAGAGCACGTTCTTTATCAAAGATATTGCTGTACTCTTGATACGTTGTTGAACCGATACAACGCAATTTACCACTACTTAGGAGAGGTTTGATTAGGTTTGCTGCGTCGACTTGTCCACCAGAAGCGGCCCCTGCACCGATGATGGTATGAATCTCGTCGATAAATAGTATCGCGTCGTCTTCTTTTTCGAGTTGCTTAAGAATCGCTTTGAAGCGCTTCTCAAAGTCACCACGGTATTTAGTACCCGCTAATAATGAACCGATATCTAACGAATAAATCACGCTGTTTTGAATCACGTCAGGCACCTGACCTCAACGATTCTCCACGCCAAGCCTTCGGCGATAGCCGTCTTACCAACACCAGCCTCACCGACCAGCAGTGGGTTGTTCTTGCGGCGACGGCATAGTACTTGAATCGTACGTTCAAGTTCTTTGTCACGACCAATAAGAGGGTCAATATTACCCGCTTTTGCTACTTGGTTTAGGTTGGTTGCAAAGCTTTCAAGGCGATCTTCGCCATTAGCTTCTTCGATGTTCTCACTCCCACCACCAAGCGAGCCACTGGATGGTTCGTCACCCGCAGGCCGATATTTTTAGTAATACCATGAGAAATGAAATTAACGATGTCCAAACGGCTTATGTCATTTTTCTTCAAAAGGTAGGCCGCGTGTGACTCTTGCTCACTAAAAATCGCCACTAATACGTTTGCACCAGTTACTTCACTGCGCCCAGAAGACTGTACATGGAAAACTGCGCGTTGAAGAACACGTTGGAAACTTAACGTAGGCTGTGTTTCTCTCGTGTCGTCGGAATCAGGAATAAGAGGAGTAGTTTGGTCTATGAAAATGTCGAGCTCGTTACGCAAATTTTCAAGATTAGCGTTACAAGCAGTGAGTGCCTCTTTAGCCGAGTCATTTTCCAACAAAGCTAAAAGGAGATGCTCTACGGTCATGAATTCATGTCTTTTATCACGTGCACGAGCAAATGCGCCGTTCAGACTCGATTCTAATTCTTTATTAAGCATAAGTACCTCCTAAGGAATGACAAACGTCATTCATGCGAAAATTAGGCTTTTTCCATGGTACACAAAAGTGGGTGTTCATTTTCCCTTGAATACATGGTCACTTGAGCAACTTTCGTTTCCGCGACTTCAGATGTGTAAGTGCCACAAACGGCTTTACCTTCATAATGCACTGCCAACATCACTTGTGTCGCTTTGTCTT
>ASHK01000207.1 GCA_000695745.1 Vibrio madracius
TTAGCCTTGGACATTACGATCGCGATCGTATCGTAAGCGATCTCTCTTAAGTTTGAGCTATGTAAAGAAATCAATAGGTTGCCTGACTCGATCTTGGAAATGTCCAATATGTCGTTGATCAATATCAGCAACGTTTGGGATGAGGTATCTATGGTGTTGAGGTAGTCACGCTGAATGGGATCGAGGTTGGATTCCGACAGAATGCCAGACATTCCAATAATGCCGTTCAAAGGGGTTCTGATCTCATGAGACATATTGGCGAGGAAAGCGCTTTTCGCCAGATTTGCTCTTTCGGCTTCCTCTTTGGCCGCCAGCATTCGATGTTCATTTTCTCTGCGCTCGCGAATCAGCTTATTCATTTTTTTGCCAAAGTGGCTGAATTCATCTTGTCCTTCAGTAGAAGCCAAAGTATCGGTTTCATCTTGGGTTTCTAGTCTTTCGAATGTTTCTAACGTGTTGTTTAGGAAAAAGATGATTCGACGAGTAATATTGATGCTTAGGATAAACAGTGCCGCCATAATGGCAACCGTAAGCCCGATGGTTAACCAAAGTCGTTGCTCCAAATCCTTAATGCTGAGCGCCATTTCTTTTGTTAACTGCGCATTAATTTGGTCGGTTGCTTGTTGGATGAGTTCAAGTCGCTTATCGAGGGCAGAGACGCCCAATGTAATGTCCTGTTTCGAAAGCGCCGTTTGGCTTTCATCTAACACGCGATCTCGAAAAACGATGCTTTCAACAAAAGAGTCATCAGAAAAGGTTTTTAGAAGTAAGCTGACTTGTGAAGCATCCGCGCTAATATTGAGGAAGCGTTCTATCAGATATTGTTGACGCTCAAACAACGTTGCCAACTGCTCATGGGCTGCGTGAGAGTCGTGATGCGCCTTTGCATGTCCTTCAACAATATCAATATGAATTAACCAGTTTTCTTCGGTGGCCCACAGGCGAATCCACTCTAGAGTAAACAGTGCGTTTAAATGGGATTCTAGCTTTATGGTTCCAGTATCGACTTTGGTACTTTCTAACTGTGCGATAAGTTGATTAATAAGGTCGTTGGTCCATGAACTCCACTCTTCTAACTCATCCATTTCGGTAACAAATTGCAATTCATTTTGAGCATCTCTTAGCTCGTCTAGGGTTGTATTTGCAGTTGAAAGGTCACCATCAGAATAAATATCTTTTACCGTGTTGGTTATTTTATCTATGCATTCATTGAGCTGACTAAATATAACATTTTTATTGCCATCAAATGTGTTTTCAAGTTTTTTTAATCGAGCTTTATGGAGTGATGTGCTGTATCTGGAAATGTCACCAATTGCGATAACTTCTTTCGATAAAACAGACATTTGTCGCAAGCTTTGTTGTATTCTAAATGCTTCCCAAGCAGAAAAAATTAAGATAACACTCAAGGGTAAAATAGCGAGTAGTATGATCCTGCTTTTTATAGACATCTTATTTAGCAAATTCATATCACTATTCCTTGATAATAATCTTGAACATCATCTTTGGTGAACTAATCTATTGATAGTCTAGGAAAGGATTTCGCCTGAGTGTAATAAAATGAGTCAAAACTTACTGACAAACATAGGCACACGAATAGGGGTATTTCGTGGCAGTGCCATAATCGCCTTAGGTTTGATGTTAGCCTTTTCGTTCGAAAGTAGAGCATTTGCCGCTAATGAATATGCCGTATTTACCTTAGATGGTAATTTCGATGAATTGAGCCGAAGTAAAGCTCGGATGCTTTATCGAGGTAAAACCAAATCGTTGCAAGGCAAGCGGATAGAATTATCCGATTGGCCAGAAAGCTCGTCTGAACGTTCAGAATTTTATCAATACTTGCTCGGCAAAGACGTTTCTCAAATGAACGCCTATTGGGCGAGTCTTTCATTTTCGGGTAAAGCCAGACCACCAAAAGAAATCGATGATGCCAGTGTGAATTCACTGATTGCTTGGCTATCAGCAAAACCCAACCGAATCGGCTACGCCCCATTAGATGCTTTGCCTAGTGATGCGAAAGTACTCTACATCGTGAGTAAGGAGAAATAGCAAATGTCGAATAACACTTCATTACTCGCGCTTCTTACTACGGCTATTAGTTTACCTGCGGCTTCAGCTATCGATATTAACGACAACTTCTCAATCAGTGGTTTTGGTTCTACTTCTTGGGCTAAGTCTGATAATGAAACCCCATTACTGATCAACAGAGGCATCAGTGACGAGAACTGTTTTGATTGCGATACAACCTTTGGGATTCAATTAGATTACTTTTATGACGCCTTTAAGGCATCCGTACAAGTCGTTAAACGTCCACAAGACAACTGGAGTGAGCCACAGCTTGAGTGGGCTTATTTAGGTTACTCTATTGGGGACTTTGAAGGGAGAGCAGGAAGACTGCGTCTGCCGTTTTTTTGGCCTCAGAGTATTATTACGTTGGGCAAGCCTATACCACAGCAAGACCGAATGAAGAGGTCTATAACAGTATTTTAGGTGTGACTGCTTTCAACGGTTTTAGCGTGACATGGAATCACACGTTGACTGATGAACTGCAACTTTCACTGACGCCCTTTGTTGGCTTTAAAGACAATAACGAAGTGGAATTTAATTCTGACCTGACGTTGGAATTTGAAACCAACAATATGTGGGGGTTGAATGCACAGCTAACCGGAGATAACTTCAGAATCAACTTTGCCTATTTGGACTCTAATTTCGATCAAACCAGTAAAGTGAGAAACGTTCCTTATCAAGTTGCTCCTGGCATCACAATGATTTTGCCTTATGTCGAAACGACTCAACCTGATCAGAACATCAAACTGTATTCACTCGGTGGGGAGTATGACTTTGGTCAGCTAAAACTTACCGCAGAAGGGCAAAAAAATGACTTAGCTTCTTCTTGGTATGGTAGTGCCGCCTATCGTATCCAAAAATTCACGCCCTATGTGGTTTATGGTCAGACGTACAGTGAAGGGGGGATAACCGTTACGATGGTAAAACAGGCGATAGTTGGACATTGGGGTTGCGATATGACGTCTTGTACAACGTATCATTGAACGGCGAGTGGCAAACCTTTAATAGTTTTGGTGGCAAACTGGACCATTCATTCGTCCACCAGGTGCAGATACTGACGCCAATATGTATACCTTGATGGTTAACTTTGTCTTTTAGTCGTGGTGTGTCTGTGCCGAGAAATACAAAAAAATGCCAGTCAGTTTAACTGACTGGCATTTCATTGTTCTGAGCCGTTGGATGTCGCTAACCCGTCGTTATGAGTTGTCGCTATTTTCCGCGATTTTCTCTAACGCTAGAACAAGGCCGACTGCGGCTAACATCAGCACGATAGCAATCGCTAATTGCGATGGTTGACCTGTGATAGACTCAAAGTTAAATGGTGATAGGTTGTGCTCGATCAGAGGAACTTGCTCACCCTTTGAATTGATGCGCCAAGAAATGGTTTCTTTCCACGGCCATAGTTTCGGCAGCGTCCCTAGCATCAGACCTGTAAGGAAGACGAGTGCAAAATCGCGATAGCGTTTTAGTAGCCAAGACAAGACGTGAGAGAAAGACAATAGACCAATCAGGCAACCCATTGAGAACAGTGCCATGATATCGATTTGAAGCCCTTTCACCGCACTTAATACAGGCGTATACATACCAAGTAGTAGCAAGATGAAGCTACCAGAAATACCTGGAAGGATCATGGCACAAATCGCGATACAACCTGCGAAGAAAATATTGAGGCTGGTTGGATCCATATGCAGCGGCTTTAACATTGTGATGCTGTAAGCGAGCACTGCGCCAAGTAATAAAAACACAAAACGGGACAGTGTTTTCTGCTCGACTTGCTTAATCATATGGTAAACCGACACCATAATTAAACCAAAGAAGAACGACCAAACTGGGATTGGGTGGGTTTCTAAAGCCCAAGAAATGAATTTTGCTAACGATAGAATCGAGGTAAGGATTCCACCAAATAGTGCAATTAAGAAAAAGCCGTTGATATGATCAAATGCAGCTTTAAAACCGTCACGTTTCCAGATTCCTAAAATGCTAGGATTCACACGACGGATGCTTTCCAAAAGCGTGTCGTAAATACCGGTAATAAAGGCGATTGTACCTCCCGATACCCCCGGTACAACGTCTGCTGCACCCATCGCCATTCCTTTTAAGAATGTAGTCAGATAGTTCTTCATGATTTCTTCTAGGTTTAAAAAGTTGATGCAGAGTATATATGCATGCTTGTTTCGATGCACTATTCAATTAGCACTGTAAAGTTGTGATATCACGTATCAAGTTATTGTGAATTCGTGATGTATATATGTCCTCCAATAAGGGTGAAAAGTTCCTCTTTACTTCAATTAATTCAACACCTTCTGCTTGTCTAGATAAGTTGTAAGTGCCTTAGAAATGTTGCAATTCTGCAAACAAAGCGACACGTAACTTTCATCTTTCCCCGTCAAAGTACAGTTATCAGAGAAAACACATGTGACATGAACAGCAAGCGGATTGCTGTTTTTAAGTTGAGCACATGTCTAGATAACTCACTCGCTAGGGGATCACTATGCCAGTTTACTTAGACATTGCGTCGGTATTAGAACAAGAAGTTCGTGAACGTTATGTTCCGGGCGACTACTTGCCGCCAGAAGGACAACTTGCTCAGCGCTTTGATGTCAATCGCCACACGCTTCGTCGAGCTATTGATGAGCTCGTTAACACTGGCATGGTTCAACGTCATCAAGGTAAAGGCAATATGGTGATAAGGCAGCCTAGTGAGTATCACGTGCATTCGGGCGCGCACTTTACTAAGAATCTGATTGAACAAGGCGCAAGGCCACGCTGCGAAGTCATTCAACATCGAGTGTTTGTCGCTCCTATGGACATTGCCGCCAATCTTGGCGTTGTAGAAGGCAGTAAGATCATCCATATCCGCACACTACGAAAAACCGAGGAGTGTCCTCGTACCATCATTGATCACTACCTAGCCAATATAGAGTGGTGGAGCATTTTGAAGAATTACCAAAGTGGTTCATTACACGAATTCATTAAACGTGGGCTTGATATAGACCTAGAGCGCAAAGAGACCCGAGTGGGGCCAAAACGCCAACGGGTGAAGAGTGCCGACTGCTACAAATTACACCAAGCACACCAATTCTAAGAGTCAAAACCAAAAACGTTATCAAGGGGACCGACATGGTGGCCGAGTTTTCGACCTCCAATAGCCGTTCCGACGCAACTGAAATAGTAATGGAGCATTAAATGACTGCTGTGAGCGAAAGAGCAAGCTGGATGTCAACATTGGCACAAAGTCAGCAGAGCGAGTTAGAGCAACTATGGCACTCAACCAAGATTGAAGCGGGTTATCAAATGGTACGACAACCAGAGATAGGGTTGGCACAGGTACGTGCTCGAATGGGGGGGAGCGGTCGTGAGTTCAATATGGGTGATGCCACGATCACTCGAGCCGTCGTCAAATTGGACAGTGGGGAAATGGGCTACAGCTACTTGCGCGGTCGCAATAAAGCGCAAGCAGAGCTAGCGGCCGTTATTGATGGCCTATTGCAGACCCAATCGCACCATGAACAGTTAATGCGCCTGGTCATTGAACCCTTGGCAGCGATGAAGCAAGAACAGCAGCAACTCAGAGCAAAAGAAGTGGCGACCAGTAAGGTGGACTTTTTCACCATGGTACGCGGTGAAGATTGATTCAAGGAACATGAACAAGTTTGGTTTAACGAATTAACCAAGTAAGGCAACGATAATGACCACAATTACTACTGCATTCCAAGATGCAGTTCACGACAGCCAGCAGTGCTTCAGATTGCTGCTTAAGGCGATGTCTGAACCGGGTGAAATAGTCACTCTAGAGATGAGCGAAGGTTTTGGTGCGATGCATAAGGCAGCGACACAAACCTTGTTGAGCTTAAGCGACAATGCGACGCCGATATGGCTGTCAGAGTCACACTTAAAAGACGCTGCTATTCGTGAAAATATCCGCTTTCACTGTGGCAGTCCCGTTACTGAGCGACAAAACAGTGCCAGCTTTGCTGTGATTGCTGAGCAAGACTTGGCTGACTTTGATTGGAATAACGCCACATTTAGCCTTGGCTGTGAAGAGTACCCAGATCAGTCTACGACGGTCATTGTTGAGCTAGACGGCTTAGCCAATGGCTCTGACGCGAACACATCTAAAGGTGGTTTCACGCTAACGCTATCTGGACCGGGAATCGAATCACAATCGGTGTTGAATATTGGTGTGGCCTCTAAGGCATTTCAGCACTTCTTACAAGGACGCCAAGAGCATTTTGCTTTTCCGCTTGGTATGGATTTGATCTTGGTGAGTAATGAGAGCATTGCCTGCCTACCACGTACCACACTTGTTGAGGTGAACTCATGTATGTAGCAGTAAAAGGTGGCGAAAAAGCCATTAACAACGCGCATCAGCTACAGGCTAAGAAGCGTCGTGGTAATCCTGAATTAGCTGAATTGACGGTGGCACAAATCAGTGAGCAGCTCTCTGGCAGCGTTGATCGCGTGATGACGGAAGGTGGCATTTATGACCGTGAATTGGCCGCACTGGCTGTCAAGCAAGCGAACGGCGATCTAGTAGAAGCCATCTTTTTGTTGCGTGCTTATCGCACCACGTTGCCGCGCCTTTCGGTTTCGCAGGCTGTGAACACCAGTGAAATGCGCATTGAGCGCCGCATCTCTGCCACCTATAAAGATCTGCCTGGTGGACAAGTATTGGGGCCGACATATGACTATACCCATCGTCTGCTGGACTTTAGTTTGATTGCTGAAGGTGAAGCACCGCGAGTCGACACCTCAGATGTTCAAGCGATGGAAGTGTGCCCTCAAGTGATGAGCATTCTTGAAAATCTCGACTTGATGACGACCGAAGAAGATAACCAACAAACCCCAGAAGATATCACTATGCATCCGGTGAACTATCCGTGTGATCGCAGTGCGCGATTACAGAACTTGGTTCGCGGCGATGAAGGATTCTTGCTGGCACTCGGCTATTCAACGCAGCGCGGCTATGGACGAAATCACCCATTTGCAGGCGAAATTCGTATCGGTTTCTGCGATTTAAGTTTGGTACCAGAGGAGCTGGGCTTTGCTATTGATATCGGTGAAGTTGAGTTAACCGAGTGCCAAATGGTGAATGGTTTTGTTGGTAGCAAAACAGAAAAAGCCAAACTGACTCGCGGTTATGGTTTGACGTTTGGCTCCACCGAGCGCAAAGCGATGTCAATGGCGCTGGTGGATCGCTCACTGCAAGCGGCAGATTACGATGAAGCCATTGATGGGCCAGCTCAAGACGAAGAATTCGTGTTATCGCATTCAGATAACGTGGAAGCTGCAGGCTTCGTTTCTCACCTGAAACTGCCTCACTACGTCGATTTCCAAGCAGAGTTAGAACTGCTTCGTAAGATGCACAAAGAGCATGATGAATTCATTCAGTCTCAGGGTGAACAGAACCAACAGGAGAGCCAGTCATGAGCCAAGTACAAACTAACACTCATGCGCAAGGTGTGACCGGCTACAACTACGGTTACCTTGATGAACAAACCAAACGTATGATTCGTCGCGCTATGCTCAAAGCGGTGGCGATTCCTGGTTATCAAGTGCCATTTGGTGGTCGTGAAATGCCGATGCCGTACGGTTGGGGAACCGGCGGTGTTCAGATTACCGCAGCGATCATTGGTCAAACTGACACGCTAAAAGTGATTGACCAAGGTGCCGACGATACGACGAATGCGGTTTCCATTCGAGAGTTTTTCAAGTCAGTAGCAAGCGCGAAAACCACCGAGAAAACGGTAGACGCCTCAATCATTCAAACGCGTCACCGCATTCCGGAAATCACTCTCGATAAAGACCAGATCTTAGTGTATCAAGTTCCGATTCCAGAGCCGTTGCGCTTTATTGAACCGCGAGAGACGGAAACGCGAAAAATGCACGCGCTGGAAGAGTACGGAATCATGCACGTCAAACTGTATGAAGACATCGCACGATTTGGTCATATTGCTACCTCTTACGCGTATCCGGTTTGCGTCAACGATCGCTATATCATGGACCCTTCTCCGATCCCTAAGTTTGACAACCCGAAAATGGACAAAATGGCGGCGCTTCAGCTGTTCGGAGCAGGACGTGAAAAACGAATCTATGCCATTCCACCATTCACAAAAGTGAAGAGTTTAGATTTTGAAGATCATCCATTTGAAATCCAACAATGGGATGAGCCGTGTGCCATTTGTGGCGCAACAGACACCTTCCTAGATGAAGTGGTGATGGATGACAAAGGCAATCATATGTTCGTTTGTTCGGACACTGATTACTGCTCTCAGCAACTAGAAAAACACACCATCCATACTAAGGAAACGGAGAGTCACGCATGAGCACGTTAGCGGTGAAACAGCCAACATTTGACACTAATACCTCTGATGTAAGTGAGCAGCCACTATTGTCGGTTCGTAATCTCACCAAGCTTTACGCACCAGGAAAAGGCTTTACCAATGTCTCGTTTGATTTGTACCCCGGTGAAGTGCTAGGCATCGTGGGCGAGTCAGGTTCAGGTAAAAGTACCTTACTAAAATCACTGTCAGGTCGCCAAACGCCAGACAGCGGTGAGGTGCTTTACATCCGAGGTCGCGGAGAAGATCAGGTAACTCAACTCGAGACCTCTATTTGATGGCAGAAAGTCAACGTCGTCAATTACTGCGCACAGAGTGGGGCGTTGTGCATCAGCATCCGATGGATGGATTGCGCGGCCGTGTTTCTGCGGGCGGTAATATTGGTGAGCGTTTAATGGCCGTAGGCGAGCGTCATTATGGTGATATTCGAACGGCATCAACCAAGTGGCTCACTGATGTAGAAATTCCTCAAGACCGAATTGATGACATGCCAACCACGTTTTCCGGCGGTATGCAGCAGCGCTTGCAGATTGCTCGCAACTTGGTGACTCATCCAAAACTGATTTTTATGGATGAACCAACAGGTGGATTGGATGTCTCGGTGCAAGCAAAACTCCTCGATCTATTACGTCGCCTTGTCACAGAACTGGAACTGGCCGTCGTTATTGTCACTCATGACCTAGCGGTGGCGCGTTTACTGGCTCATCGACTGATGGTGATGCGTCGCAGTGAAGTGGTAGAAACTGGGCTGACGGACCAAGTACTTGATGATCCGCAGCACCCTTACACCCAATTACTGGTTTCGTCCGTGTTGCAGAACTGATGGCTGAATAAAGGAATTACTATCATGACAACTGAAACAAAAATCATCGTTTCCGATGTAAGCAAAACCTTTGTTCTACATAACCAAAATGGCATTACTTTGGATGTGCTGAGCAACGCTAATTTTAGCGTCGCAAGTGGCGAGTGTGTGGTGCTTAATGGCCGCTCCGGTTCAGGGAAATCCACTTTGCTACGGGCACTATATGCCAATTACCTCGTAGATACTGGCAACATCGAAGTCGAGCACCAAGGGCGCTGGGTCAATATTGCTAAGGCGCAGCCGCGTGAAATCATCAATGTTCGCAAACATACCATCGGTTGGGTCAGCCAATTTTTGCGTGTCATTCCTCGTATTAGCGCTTTTGGAAGTCGTGATGCAGCCGATGTTAGAAATGGGTGGCTGTCGTCATCAAGCTGAGCAAAAAGCGAAAACACTGCTGACTCGTCTTAATGTACCAGAGCACCTTTGGAATCTAGCGCCTGCCACATTTTCTGGTGGTGAGCAGCAACGGGTGAATATCGCCCGAGGCTTTATCGTCGACTATCCCATTCTGTTGTTGGATGAGCCTACGGCGTCGTTAGATGCCACCAACAGTGCAGTTGTGGTGAATCTGATTCAAGAAGCGAAGATCGCGGCGCCGCCATTGTGGGAATTTTCCACGATGAAGCGACTCGAGATCAAGTGGCTGACCGTTTGTATGACGTGAAGAAACAAAACGAAGCCACTCGACAGGCCGAGCAGGGCAGTGCTCAGGCAACCTCCATCTCAGCATGCGCATAACGGGAGAAAGCAGCATGATTATCACCAATGTAAATTTGGTTCTTGAGAACGAAGTAGTAAAAGGCTCATTAGAGCTCCGTGACGGCAAAATCGTTAGTATGTCAGATTCACAAAGTCAGGTGGCAGGTGCCTATGACGGAGAAGGTGACTTTCTCATGCCGGGCTTTATTGAACTGCATACCGACAACCTAGAGCAGTACTTTACTCCGAGACCAAAAGTGGATTGGCCGCCTTTCTCTGCGATGAGTGCACATGATACTCAATTGATTGGCTCAGGCATTACCACGGTACTAGATGCCGTGGCGCTGGGTGATTTTCGAGATGAGAAACGTCAAACTAACTTGGACCTGTTCATCAACACGGTAGTGGATAGCCAAAAACGTAACCTGACTCGTGCTGAGCACCTACTGCACCTTCGCTGCGAAGTACCACATGAAAGCACAGTCGGAATGTTTGAGAAATATGCCGACTTACCGGAAGTCCAGTTGGTGTCGTTGATGGACCATGCACCGGGTCAGCGCCAGTTTGTGGATGTAGAAAAGTATCGCACTTACTATCAAGGCAAGCACAACTTAACGGACAGTGAGATGGCGGCGTTTGAGAAAAGCAAGTAGAGCTCTCTGAGCGCTGGTCGACACAAAACCGCAATGAAATTTGTCGTCAGTGCCGAGAACACAACATCCCAATGGCGAGCACGATGATGCGACAAAGGCGCATGTTCAAGAGTCAAAAGACTTAGGAATGGTCATTGCAGAGTTCCCTACGACAGTGGAAGCGGCGAAACGCTCTCATGAGCTTGGACTGAAAGTGTTGATGGGCGCACCCAATGTGGTTCGCGGAGGGTCTCATTCAGGCAATGTCGCTGCGCACGAACTGGCCTCTCACGGTGTATTAGACATTTTATCGTCAGACTATTACCCAATGAGCCTGCTAGAAGGTATCTACAAGTTATCGTGGGATGAGCGCAACACGTTAACGCTGCCACAAGCTGTTCAACTGGTCACCAAGAATCCAGCGCAAGCACTGAGCCTAAATGATCGCGGTGTTATTGCAGAAGGGAA
>ASHK01000208.1 GCA_000695745.1 Vibrio madracius
CCGTCTTAGGGCTGATTGTTTTTGGGGKCTGTCTTCGCTTTTGATATCTACTCACGATTGCGCAACGAACGAGATGTTTTATGAATCATTTTTAATTCACCTTGGGCAAAATTAACGCTTACGCTTTCCGTTGCTCTGATGTTTAGCGCTACGTTAGCCTATCTACATATAACGAATGAAATAAAAACGAGTGCAAAGCAATCGGTACAGAATATAGATGGCAGTATTAAAGAGATCGTCACCGAAATTAGGCATTTGCCTTATGATGAATCGTGCCCTGAATCTTTGATGCATGGCTACGCTAATTTAGCGTACGAAAATGAACGTATTAGAGCGGTAGGTTATATCAGAGAATCCAAGGAAGGGACGTTTGTGTGCAGCATGTTAGGAAAAACCTCATTGCACCAAAAATACTGGCGGGGAGCACTCGATGGGGACGTGTTTATTGGTTGGTCGCTGCTCACCGATTATTTTCCTGAAACTTCATTTGTGGTTGGGGTGGACGAGGGTGATAAACGATTTTTTGCTTATGTTAACCCACGTCGTCTAGTAGGCCATTGGTTGGAACCAACACTACCTTATGCCAATTATGCATTCAAACTAGAAAGCGATCTTCAACCAAACTACTTCAGAGCGCCACTTGAAGCTGATGACAAAGGGATGAGCTATGAAGTTAGCTCATCTCAGTATTCGTATTCTGTTACTGCATTTGCAGACTACACTACCCTAGTGAAGCGCAGTCTGATTTATTGGCTGCGCTCTCTTGTGGCTGCTGTGATTATTTTGTCTACGTTATGGCTATTAAATCAGTCGTTTCGAGATAACCGCCCTAAGCCAAAACAAAGCAGAACGAGCGTTTAACTATGCCGTTTAAATGGAAATCGCAAATCTTTGCCTAGCACATTAATCAGTGCGCCGACGACGATTAGCGTGCCTCCGAGATAGGTCCAAATGGATGGTAACTCGTTGAACAAAATAAGACCGAGCAATATCGAAAATACGATCTGAATATAAGAATAGGCCGAGGCTTTCCCCGCCGCTTGTGTTTGCATCGCTTTGGTTAAGCCTAGTTGCCCAATTTGAGTAAATACGCCGATAAGTACTAGCATGATCGTTAAGTGCGCATCGGGCATGACAAAGTCATCACCGATGAGTAATAGAGACAAAGGCAGGGCCACTAATGGGAAGTAGAATATGATAACGGAACTGTCTTCGGTTTGACTCAGCTTTCTGACGATCACATAAGCGATTGAACTACCCAAAGCACCGAGTAAGGCAACACCAACACTAAATAGCGGCAGATGTTCTGTACTATTAGCACCTAAAGTGGGGCTGACCATAGTATATAAGCTAACAGGCTTAAAAAGATACAAATGAATGTCGAAAATTGAACGCGTTCTTTTAAGAACACGAAAGCCAGCAATGCGGTGAAGACCGGATGGATATATTGCAAGATGGTTGCTTCGGCTAACGGTAGTGTGGTTACGGCATAGTAGACACATATTAGTGCTAGTGAGCCCATCACACCTCGAGCTAATAATAGCTTTCTGTTATTTCCCCATATCGAAATACCTTTCCTTTTCACATCAACATAGCTCAGTATCAATGAGACTAATGCCCGCGCCGCTACTATTTCAAACACAGGTATTCCATAAGTGCTGACGTATTTTACCGATGCGGACATCAAAGCGAACCCAAGTGCAGACAGCACCATATATCGGACACCAACGGGCACTAGTTGGTCAAAGCTTACATTCATTTGAGACTCTAATTGGCGAGTGGCTGAGTCTGTATTACATCATACCGCGGGAGTCATTTCACACTATGATTCAATTTATATATAGAAAAAATCCATAAGTGGTTTAGTTATCGTTTCTGCTTGAGGAGAAACTGCTGTACTGAGGCTTTGGGTTGTTTGGAAAGCTTTTGCATCAGTTCAAAGCTCGGGTCTTGGATCTGAAAATTATCCGTAATTGACTGAACCAATAGTAACCATAGTGAAGCCGTGACTTCAGCATCGGCTAAAGCACGGTGAAATACACCGTCGTTATCGATACCGTGATATTTGACCAAGTCACCGAGTTTGTGCGAGTGGGTTTCCTGGTTCAATCGGCGTGATACCAATAACGAACAGGCAAACTCACCCGTGTAACCCGCATTAATAAGTTCCAACTCGGCGTCCAAGAAACGCTTATCAAATGATGCGTTGTGAGCGACGAGATTGCTGTTATCAATAAATGAAGAGAACCGACTCATCACCTCATGACAACTTGGAGCATTAGCTAACATAGCGTTGCTAATGCCAGTGTAGTTTTCAATGAATCCACTGACTCGAAACCCTGGATTCATCAGCGACTGGAAGCGGTCGACTATTTTGCCGTTTTCGAGTTTGACGGCACCAATCTCAATCGCTCTATCGCCTTGATTTGGAGAAAGCCCGGTAGTTTCAAAGTCGAGTACAACGACGGTTTTAGCGGAGGCAGACATCAATAGAATCTCGTATTTTACTTGGGGCGCAGAGTCTAACGCGAAGTCATAGGAAGGGGAACATTAAACAGGGTTATATGACGCAAAAAAAGAGGAATCCTAGGATTCCTCTTGTTCAATATTGTTTAGTATTAGAGTTTCTTCGAAAGAATACCTGTCAACACGATGATACCGATACCCATCAACATGATCGGACCTTTGCCACTGTCGAAACCGCTTGAGATGCCTGCAAACGCAACGATGGCGACTGCTACAGGAATAACGAATTTAACTAGGTTGTACCAAAGACCGAATAGTGGGAATTTCACTTCACCGTTATTAGTGACTTCTTTCTCTAGTTCTTCGCGGCTTAATCTCCAACCAGCGAAGATACATACCAACATACCACCAACAGCTAGGAAGATCTTATCTGTCATCAGGTCGAAGATGTCGAACGCACCCGTGTCAAACAGTGTTGGACCAACGCCACCTAGAGACAGAGAAGCAAAGATACATAGAACTGCCATCACTGCAGCAGCAGTTAGTACTGCGGTTGTACGCTTGAACCCTTTTTCATCGATTAGGTAAGACACCACAACTTCAAGGAGAGAAACTGAAGACGTTAGCGCTGCAACAGTTAGACCTACGAAGAAAAGTAGTGCGAAGATAAGACCAACGCCACCCATTTCTGCGAACAATTGAGGTACAACAACGAAGACAAGACCAGGGCCCGCAGCTGGTTCCATACCTAGAGCAAACATGGCAGGGAACATTGCAACACCGGCTAGGATTGCCACACCCGTGTCCATTGCCGTAACCATACCTGTAGTTTGAACAAGGTTCTCTTTCTTC
>ASHK01000209.1 GCA_000695745.1 Vibrio madracius
TTGATTTTGTTGACGGGACAGAGAATCCAAAACACCAAGCACGTGTGAATGCTGTTTTAGTGCAAGACGAAGCAGACATTCATCTTGGTGGCAGCTATCTTACCGTACAACGGTACGTCGATCGTGAACTTGCGTGGCATGAACAACCTCAAGCCTACCAAGAGCAAGTTATTGGTCGCACGAAGTTCGACAATATTGAACTCGATGACGATGAGAAACCTGCATGGGCCCACAATAACAAAAGTAAAGTGGTGATTGATGACCAAGAGATCAAGATGCTGCGTCAGAATCGCCCTTTTGGTAATGCTCTGGAGCATGGCACCATGTTCATTGGGTTCGCAGCGGATTCTAACGTCATAGAAACTTCTTTGCGTCAAATGATGTATGCCGATGAGAACGGTGACTACGATCGTTTGCTGGACTTTGTGGATGCGAAATCTGGCGCTAACTATTTTGTGCTATCGCAAACAGCAATGGAGCTATTTGACGACGAATAGGTTTTTAGGCAACAAGTTTTAATGTTCTGCTTATCGTTGAACAAAAGCCTAAAATGCTTATTTGAGCGATCTATTCATTGTATCGCGTTAACTCAAAGGCCTAGCTTACAAAGCGAGGCCTTTTTAATCTAAAAAAGCCAATCATTAGCCTTTTTGTGGCACTTCAATTGGTTTGTGATGACATAATCGCTATAAGCTCTGAAGTGACACCTGTAGAGTGAGTGATGGGAACTAACGAAGCGCTTGCCGCACGACCATTAGTGAGGCCGACGTCGAAATATCCTATCGGTAAACGTGACAAACAGTGTTCCCACATATCCCCCCCGTTTGGTTATCTGATTACAATCAAAATATTCCGTCATCTACCTAGGGTTGAATTAAATACGGCTGCGACGTCAAAGCTCTCATCTTTCTCTGTTTGTTTATGGCAGTCGAAGCGCTAGAATCTAGAGAACAGATAGGAGAATTACTGTGAGTACAAAATTTACCCATATAGCTTGGCAACAAACTGACATCACAGCTAGTGAGAAGTTAGTGTTATTGAAATTAGCAGATATTTCCGGCCAAGATGGGAATGTAGTATTTGTACTATCGGACATCGCCAAAGAGTGTTTGTTGGGGGAGTTTGGCTTAGCTGATGTCTTAACTAGTCTCGCCAATAAAGGACTATTGACCAAAGGACAAGTTGAGTCGACACCTCTGGGACAAAAGCATCACTTCACATTAATAAGTTCTGAACCGAATCGATTACCCGTTATTGAGGCGTCGAATGCTGCTCCGATTGCTCGTCAGCCTTCCCGTGTGACGACTATGCAAGAATCTAGTGCTCCAGGTTGGTCAGTTCCATCTCTTGATCTTTATAAGGTTCCGCCTAATAGCAGAGACAGTGTGTGGCAAAACTTTGTTCGCGAGCATGGTACCAACACAACGAATATTACACGTTTAGCGCGTCAGTTAGAGGATTGGCTTGAGTATTCGAAACGATCTGGCAGTCTGCAAGCGGTCATTGGAGAGCAGCAGCCAAATTATCGCAAAGAGCAAAACAGTAGCTTTGAGTCTAAGAATCAAAGCGCTCAGCCAGCAACGAATAGCCAGTATTTATCGACTCATGATCTTAATGAGTTCGAAATTCCAGATTGGGCCTCTCAAACTATCGCTTTTTCTCGGTTGGAAATTGATCCTAATTTGTTCTGGGAAAAATTTGTGGTTTATTACAAAACTCGAGCGAATGAGTACACCAATGTTACTCAAATGCTTAATAAGCTAAGGTTGTGGATAGTCAATGAGAAACAGGCAGAGGATCGCCGCAAGCAAGCTGAAGAAAGGCGTCGTCAATCTTATCAAACGTCTAACAAATCTGGCGATGTGAGTCCTTCAGAAGAATTTCGAGAGTACTTACGAGGACAAGGTAAGAACCCGAATTTTTAGCTCTTGAATAGAGCGCACTTTGCATACTTTACATAGGTAATAGCCATGAGTAACAGCAACAAGCCGAAAAACGTTGATTTTGGCACAATGGAAAGAAAACTCAGAGAAATGGGGGTCAGCGGTAGCCTTGAGCACTTGAAGGCCTCAAAAGCTGTTACTCCAAAACGTGAGCATGTACCACAGGAGTCACGCTCGACTGAAGTGATGGCGACAGCATCGTCTCCCGTTGTCACCACGAATGAGATTGAGCAAGAAAGACAACCTAGCGATTGGTGTAACTATATATTTGGTACCTTACTGAGTATTTACGAGTCGACGTGGATTAAATCTTACGGGCGACGCCCGACGGGACGTTTCTCGACTTTGCGGATAGTTTGACGGAAGCAGAATTAATGCGCGTGATGCAGCATTGCCGAGAAAGACTGCAGGCGGGCGAAAAATGGCCACCAATAATGGGGGAGTTGACCTTGCTCAAGACTCAGCTTACCGAATCAGAGTCTTTGGAGGCAATGAACCGCGTCATAAATAAAGAGCCCAATAATCAACTTGAAAAGTGGATTATGCAAAATAAAGGCTATGAACTGCGCCGCTTACCTCAGTCGATGATTGTTCGTCGTTTTAAAGAGTTTTACCGAGAGGCTATGAGCTTACAAGAGAAAGGTAAATTGGTGACAGAACTGCCAAAAGGTTTAGCCCAGCACTCAGTGAAAAACCTCGTAGACCTTAAACGAGAAGAGTTTGAGCAGCAACATGGAACAGCACTAGACCCAAGAATTGCGGCTATTCTGAATAAAGGTAACAGAGAACAAGAGTAGATTGTCTTAGTAGAAAAGTGCTTGTTGTTAAATTTATTATTTGGTCACAGTTTAATAATAATTAGATGAATTAGCA
>ASHK01000210.1 GCA_000695745.1 Vibrio madracius
AAAAAGCTAAAAGATACGTTACGTCGTCATCATAACTTCAGCAAGAACCCGGCGCGTAAGTTCGGCATTGATTGCGTATTTTCGACGGAGCAGCTTAAATATCCTCAAGCTGATGGCTCTGTCTGTGGCGTGAAATCTACAGCGGAAGGTCCAAAGCGTATGGATTGTGCCAGTGGCTTTGGCGCTGCTACCGTAGTGACGGCGACATTTGGCTTTGTTGCTGTGTCTCGTATTGTTGAGAAGCTTATTCAGAAATACGCGCAAAAATAGAGGCGGTTTATGTCATTAGATAACAGCAACCCATTTGGATTGGAAATCAACGCACAAGATGTTGTTGAGGCTATGGCGCATTTGAGAGGCTGGGAAGACCGCTATCGACAGGTCATTCAGTGGGGCAAAAAATTGCCAGTATTGGATGAATCTCTTAAGCAGGACAAAGTTCTGGTTTCTGGCTGCGAAAGCTCAGTATGGTTAGTGCTTACCTTGCAAGAAGGCAAATGGAACATTCAGGCTGATTCAGATGCGCGAATCGTTCGTGGCTTGATCGCTATCGTTTTAGCCGCCTTCAATGGTAAGACATCAGAGCAAATATTGGCGTTTGACTTGGATGAGTATTTCGCACAGTTAAACCTCATCAATCATCTTAGCCCCTCTCGCGGTAATGGTTTGAAAGCCATTGTCGACGTCATTAAATCTAAAGCGTCAGAATAACTTCTGATAAATAAGGTCGACTCATGTTCATGGATCGACCTTATTATTAAAACCGTACTGTTAAAGCAATAGGCGTTATCGCTAAAGCATATCCGCCGCTTTGGTTATCGCGGTAAGAAACTTATCTACGTCTTCTTTGGTGTTGTAAATAGCAAAAGACGCACGAACCGTTCCCTTCACACCAAGCGCATCCATTAGTGGGTGAGCACAATGGTGACCTGCTCTTACGGCAATGTTTTGTTGATCTAATAGCGTGGCGATGTCTTGGTGATGAACGCCATCCATCACAAAAGTGATGACGCTCGCATGTGGTTGGTAACCGATGATGCGAATATCCTCTATGGCACTTAAACCTTGGAAAGCATGATGTTGTAGAACACTGATGTGATTCTCCAACAGTTGACGGTCATAACTTGATAGCCAGTCTATGGCGCAAGCCAATGCTAAGGCACCAGCGACATTTGGTGTTCCTGCCTCAAATTTACCTGGCAATTGGCTAAATGTGGTGCCTTCAAACGATACTTTTTCCACCATCTTGCCACCGCCATGCCAAGGCGGCATAGCTTCTAGTAAGGCTAGCTTGCCATACAACACCCCAATACCTGCTGGGGCATACAATTTATGTCCTGAAAAGACATAGAAATCAGTATCTAACGCTTGCACATCCGTTTGTTGATGCACAATACCTTGCGCACCATCGACGACCAGAATGGCATCGGTGTGAGCACGGGTCAGCGTTACGATCTTATCTAGCGGCAGAGCGGTTCCGGTCACGTTGGTGACTTGCGTCGTGGCGACAATTTTCGTTCTCGGGCTGAGTAGGGCCTCAAACGCATCAAGATCAAAGTGGCACTCTGGTGTTATTGGAATTTTGACGACCTTAGCGCCAGTTTGCTCAGCAACGATTTGCCAAGGGACAATATTGGCGTGATGTTCCATCTCAGAAACCAGAATCTCGTCCCCCGGTTGTAGGGTGTTTCGAGCGTAAGTCTGGGCGATAAGGTTGAGAGCCTCGGTTGCTCCTCGTGTCCAGATGATCTCTTTGCTGGAAGGCGCATTAATAAACCGCGCAATGGTTTCTCTCGCGGCTTCAAACCGCTCGGTTGCCACTGCCGTTAGCGAATGAGAACCACGGTGGACATTGGCATTTTGGTTACGATAATACTGAGTGATGCAGTCGATAACGACTTGCGGTTTTTGCGCTGTAGCGGCGCTGTCTAAATACACTAGTTCTCCATCAATAGCAGGGAACTGCGCGCGAATATTGAGTAGCTCACTCATCGTATTTACCCATTTTATGGTAGTGAAGGGTTGGGTTAGGGATCATCGGTTCTGCAACCTGCCAGGCTTTTTCTTTGCCGCATAAGGCAATGATGATTTCAATTGAAACTCCAATGCGGTCCCGGGGCCTTGGCTGGTGATGAGATTGTGATTGATATCAATCGTGACCCGTTTACTACGCCAGCAATGTTCTGGGATATGTGATTGAAAGTTTGGGTGACAAGTCATCAATGCATTGGGATAAAGCTGATGATGTTGTAGAACCAATGCAGGTGCTGCGCAGATTGCTCCTACCAATTTACCGTCGTATTGGTGTTGGCGAACCATTTCTACTAATAGCGTACTATCGCGAAATGTTTCCGCGCCACCAACTCCGCCCGGCAAGGCGATAACATCGAACTCCTCATCAGCGACATCGACTAGTCTGCAATCTGCGGTCAGTGTAACACCGCGAGACGCCTTCATCGTCAGCGCGCCATCAAAGGCCGCACTCGCGACTGTCACGTTGAAGCCTGCCCGCACCATAATGTCAATAATAGTAATGGCTTCCATCTCTTCGGTGCCCGGCGCGATGGGAACTAGGATTTTCTTAGTCATGTTGATTCCAACTTGATTCAATCTGTTTAATTTGATGATACAAGGCTAGATTGGCAGGAACAGCAATATCATATTGCTTGGAGATAGAGACCACGTAGCCGGTAATAAAGTCGATTTCACTTTGTCTTTTATGATAAATATCCTGATGCATCGATGAGTAATTTTGTGCAGTGGCTCGGATCACGCCATAAACGGTCTCTAGCATCTCTTCAGCGTTTAGAATCACGCCTACTTGGTGAGCACACGTAGTAGCTTCACCTATTATCTGAGCAATTTGTTGCCGGTAATCATCATGTGCGAGTTCSACCATTTCGGCAGTTTATTGAGTGCTGTTAACGGTTGATGGCACAGTTGATTACCAGTTTAGTCCACAGCGCAGTTTGAATATTATCGTGCCAACCTGCCGGGTTGAAAGCGTGATTAAGCACGTCTGCGATAAACGAGCAGCATGACCCTTTGTCATTCCCAGCGCCAATAAAAGTCTGCCCAAGTCCGGTATGACTGAACCGCGAGTTCGATAGTTTCAGTGCACCGTGCGTCGAAGTACCAAGTAGCACAGGAAAATGGGTGATGGAGGAGGCTAAACGTTCAACCGTCCCCATACCATTATGAAGAAACAGCAAAATAGTGTCGTTACTTAAGTGTTCGAGCAGTGGCTTCAAGGCCGATTCGACTTGCCATGCTTTCAATGTCACGATAACAAGATCACTTTGCGTAAGTAAGTCGATATTACGATTTGGCAAATCAAGGGCACTAGCATCATCTAATGCGATGGTCACGCTGTCTTGTGGAGTTCGTCCCCACACTGAGACGCGATGTCCTGCTTGATGAAGTTTATAGGCGTACAAACAGCCGATAGCACCAGGGCCTAGAATAGTAATGTTCACAACAGCAATGTAATTGAGAAAAGAGAGACAGGAAGAATAGCAAATTTAGCTAAGTTTTTCGAAAGCTATATTGTAGAACGAGTGACATAAAAAATGGCGCCGTAGCGCCATTTTTCTAACTTCAATGGATTAGAAGTTGTATTGCAGACGGTAGATGATGGCATCACCGTAGTGCTGTTCGTAGTTCGTTGAACCCCAAATACCAAGTTTGTTTTGGAAGTAACGATACTGAATTGCTGCTGTTAGGTTTTCTGTCGCGTGCCAGTTAAATAGTAGTGCACCGTTTAGACCTGTCTTGCCGCCTTGAGCTTTAGCGTATTCATCATTACGGTCGAATTCAATTTCGTTCCAGTTAACGAATGAGAAGTTTTGACCAAATGCTTCAAAGCCGTAGCGCGCTGTCCAACCTGCCATATAGCCGTTACGGCCATTGATGTTTTGGCTCATGCCGTCTTTAACGTTATTGAAAGAGTCCCAAGACGTAATGTCATGAACACCAATCCAAGGCTTGAAGAACCAGTTGTCACCTTGTAGTGCTGTGTAACCAAGACCTAGAACACGGTTTGTTTCACTTTGAGCTGGGTTGTCGTGATGGTAAACCTGACCATATAGAGATACGCCAGTATCACCTAGGTAAACGTGTGCTGTACCTTTGAATGAGTTCTTTTGCTCAGATGCGCTTTTTTCAATACTTTCGCGGTCGTAGAAACCGTAGATTTCACCCCAAGTGAAGCCCGCACCACCTTCGATACCTAGAACGAACTGGTTACGTTGGTCACCTACTGCACCGTTATCGATTTTGTTTGGGCCATGATCCCAGCTTTGATGATCAAGATAAACGCTACCAAAACCGTATAGATATTCTGCTGAAGCAGGCACTGAAGCTACCGCTGCAACAACGCCAAGAGCTAAAAGTGATTTGCGCATAGTGTTAACTACTCTTTAAGTTGTACTGAAATTAGCCGCGAATCCATGCGAACTCATCCGATGGGTGGGCATGATAGCGATTTATATCTCAAAGTAAATGTGCAACACCGCAAACGTTTACTAAAGTTTGTGAGTGCAATCACAAATAATGACCTTTGGAGGGAACTTTTATAAATGGCATACAATTTAATCAATTTTGCTGATCTGATTGATAACAAATAAATGATATTTTTTAACAATTGTTTGGCTTTGATCGTATTGAAAATGACAACGTAAAAAGGTGGTCTAACAATTAAAGGAAATGTGATGACACAGATAATGTTGTTTCCCTTGCGGTCAGTGGTGTTGCCTGAGGGGAAAATGAGGTTGAGGATTTTTGAACCTCGCTACAAGAGGATGGTCACCGAATGTTTGAAGAACGAGTCAGGCTTTGGAGTCTGTTTGATTAGTGCCTCCGCTGGTGCAATACCGAGCAACGTGTCGAAAGTGGGCACGTTTGTTAGCATTGTTGATTTTGAAAGCCTCGATGACGGCATGCTCGGCGTGACGGTATCTGGCATCAGAAAGTTTCAAATCCATCATGTTGAGGCTGATCAAGATGGTCTGAGAAAGGCGGAAGTGAGCTGGATTGAAAGCTGGCCCCGACCGATTTGAGCGATGAAAACCAATTTTTGGGAGAGCGTCTTCAGCATGTTTACGAAAAATTTCCTCAGATTGGTGATTTGTATTTGCATTCGCTTTTTCGACGACGCAACTTGGGTCAGTCAGCGATGGTTAGAGGTACTTCCTCTGGAATGTCACCATTTTGAACATCTTGTGACGCAGCAGGACTGTTCGGCTACGCTCTCATTTTTAGGGGAAGCCTTCCGAGACGATGAGCTTGAAAATGAAACGCGGCACTAATAACTCGAGAAAATTTAGTGATCGCTTTTGTTATTGGGACGTATATAGTTAGTTAGAGAGATTGGATAATGTAAGAAACAGGGATAACAGGCATGACACTAGATAGTCCCCAAGCCCTTAGTAAACAAGAATGGGCAGAATGCATGGAACGGGTCAAGCAAAGAGATAAAAGCGCCTTTGCAACCGTGTTTAACTATTTCACTCCTCGCTTAAAACAATTTGCTTTTAAACACATGGGCAATGAGCAGGTTGCGATAGAGATGGTGCAAGAAACGATGGCTACCGTCTGGCAAAAAGCGCACCTTTTCGATGGCTCTAAGAGTTCTCTGTCTACTTGGATATACACTATTGCGCGTAACCTTTGTTTTGACATGTTACGAAAGCAGAAGGGTAAAGAGTTACACGTTCATGCCGATGACATCTGGCCAACAGACTATTGCCCACCAGATTTTGTCGAACATTACTCGCCAGAGACGGATCGCTTGAAAGAGCAAATTATTAAATTTTTGGACGATCTCCCTAAAGCTCAAAGAGAGGTGGTTCAAGCGGTTTATTTAGAAGAGCTGCCACATCAGCAAGTCGCCGACATGTTTAACATTCCACTCGGCACGGTGAAATCCCGCTTACGACTTGCAGTTGAAAAACTCAGACACTCAATGGAGGCAATTTGATATGAGTCACCACCCCGATACAGAACTGTTGCGTCTCTATGCTTCGGGTGCGATTGATACGGCACATGGTGCGGCGATCGCCTCTCACTTAGACTCATGCCCGCATTGTCGCAACAAAGTGACACAGTTCGAATCTGAAGCCGCTGAACAAATGATTGCGGTATCGAACGCCGAGCAAAAGTCGTCAAAAGAACTTGAGTTAGTTTTTGCTCACATGCTTGATGATATTACGACTCTCGATGCCGACTACTCGAAACCAAGGTGCGTAAGCCCGGCAAAGTCCGAGTCGATGGTAAGGAGTTTGTCGTCCCTCCGATGATTGCTCCACTTGTCGATAGAATGGGAGAGTGGCGTAGTTATGGTGGCAAGGTCTTTACATCAACGATCGATATTGATGAAGAGTGTAGAGTCAGTCTGCTTTATATTAATAAGGGTGTTCAAGTCCCTCAGCATACCCATAAAGGGTTTGAGTCCACTTTGGTCCTCCACGGCAGTTTCCAAGACGAAAACGGTGAATACCATGCTGGAGATTTCATCCGAGAGGACGGAGAAACCAAACACGCGCCCAAACAACGGAACAGCAAGATTGTTTATGCTTGTCCATCTTGACAGAGCCGATGATTTTCACTCAAGGTGTGGCACGAGTCTTCAACAGATTTGGCAAAGGCATGTATCCGTAATGAGATTAGCGATGTTGGAATATGTGAAAAGCCTCAGAACATGTCTGAGGCTT
>ASHK01000211.1 GCA_000695745.1 Vibrio madracius
GGAGTTTATTAACTGGTGTTGACCATCTACCACATACGTTAAGTATCGAAAATAGCGGTTTTAGTAAAGGGTTGCCAGATTATGATCCTGGTTGGGCGGAAAGTTTAAACAATATAGTTACCTTGCACGATGCAAGTAATATTGCAGCAGTGATTGTCGAGCCGATTGCAGGCTCTACGGGTGTCATTCTGCCGCCTAAAGGTTACTTGAAACGCCTTCGTGAGATCTGCACGCAACATGGGATCCTGTTGATATTTGACGAAGTGATTACCGGATTTGGTCGTATTGGTAGCCCGTTTGCTGCCCAAGAATTCGACGTCAAGCCTGACATTATTACCACCGCTAAAGGGTTAACTAATGGCGCGATCCCAATGGGTGCGGTGTTTGTCAGCGATGAAATTTATCAGGCGATGGTGGCTCCTGAGAGTCAGGCTATCGAGCTGTTTCATGGTTATACCTATTCCGGCCATCCTGTTGCTGCAGCTGCGGGTCTGGCGACACTCAATATTTATCGTAATGAAAATCTCTACACACGAGCGGCTGAACTTTCGGATTATTGGAACAGCGTACATAGCTTAAAAGGACTTCCTCATGTCAAAGACCTGCGTAACTATGGTTTGATTGCGGGTATCGAGCTAGAGGGCATTGCGGGGAAACCGGGATCGCGAGCGTTCCAAGTATTTACTCAGTGTTTCGAGAAAGGGGCACTAATCCGCGTTACGGGTGACATTATTGCGCTGTCTCCACCTTTGATTATTGAGAAGCAGCACATTGACGATTTATTTACTCTGATAGCAGACGTTTTGCAGAATATTGAATACAAGGAATAAGACTATGTCAGTTTTGGTATCTAATTTTATCAACGGCCAAGTAGTAGAGAGCCAAAGTGGAAGAAGCGCAGATCTATTTAATCCAGCAAATGGAGAGCTGCGAGGGCAAGTTCAATTATCAAGTGCCGATGAAGCCCTAGCAGCGGTAACGGTGGCGAAACAGGCACAACAGGCATGGCAAGCTACACCGCCGCTGCAACGAGCTCGAGTTATGTTTAAATTCAAAGCACTGCTTGAAGAAAATGCGGATGAGCTTGCAACGTTAATTTCAACCGAACATGGCAAAGTGCACAGCGATGCACTGGGCGAGCTGACCCGTGGTTTAGAAGTTGTTGAGTTCTCTTGTGGTATTCCACACCTGTTAAAAGGTGAACATTCGCTTAATGTTGGACGTGAGATAGACAGCTACTCATTGATGCAGCCTGTTGGGGTTTGCGTCGGTATTACACCGTTCAACTTCCCAGTTATGGTGCCACTTTGGATGATCCCCGTGGCGCTCGCGTGCGGAAACAGTTTTATTTTGAAACCCTCTGAAAAAGATCCAAGTGCATCGCTGAAACTGGCAGAGCTACTTAAACAAGCTGGTCTTCCGGATGGTGTATTTAATGTTGTTCAGGGGGATAAAGAGGTGGTAGATGCACTGCTGGAGTCTCCAGACGTTGCGGCAGTGAGTTTCGTAGGATCAACGCCCATTGCCGAAGCCATCTACAGTAAAGGAAGCGCCAATGGTAAACGGGTTCAAGCACTGGGTGGCGCTAAGAACCATTTGGTTGTGATGCCGGATGCTGACCTTGAAGGTGCAACGAACGCCATTATGGGCGCAGCGTATGGTGCTGCAGGCGAACGCTGCATGGCGATTTCAGTGGCGGTGGCGGTTGGCGATGAAACGGCCGATAAGTTGGTTGCAATGCTCAAAGAAAAAGTTGAGGCGTTACGGGTAGGTCCTGGACTTGGTGTATCCCTGAGAATGAAATGGGGCCATTGGTGAGCGAACCTCACATGAATAAGGTAACCGAGTACATTCAAAGTGGTGTAGATCAAGGCGCGACACTTGTCGTAGACGGGCGCGGTATTAATACTTCAGCACCCGGTTACTTTGTTGGAGGCACATTGTTCGACGATGTGACATCTGATATGACCATTTACAACGAAGAGATTTTTGGCCAGTGTTGTCGGTGGTGCGTGCAAAAGATTATCAACAAGCCTTACAGCTCATTAATGAGCATGAGTTTGGTAATGGTACTGCGATCTTTACTCGTGATGGTGACACGGCGCGCGACTTCTCAGAAAAAGTAGAAATTGGCATGGTAGGTATTAATGTGCCAATCCCAGTGCCAATGGCGTTTCATAGCTTTGGTGGTTGGAAACGTTCTATTTTTGGACCACTTAATGTTCATGGCAATGATGGCGTGCGCTTCTATACTCGTATGAAGACAGTGACGGCTCGATGGCCTAAAGGACAAAGAGAAAGTGAATTTGTAATGCCAACGATGAAATAGGTGATAGATGAAGATAGGGATATTAACGTGCGGCCATGTGGACTCGCCATTAGCAGATGACCATGGACAATATGCGGATATGATCGAGGCCTCTTTAGTCGAGGTCAACAAGGAATTCACTTTTGAGAACTTTGATGCGACCAAAGGAGAGTTGCCTCATCATGACGAATGCCATGGGTTTATTATCACTGGTAGTGTTCACAACGCTTACGATAATCATCCCTGGATTTTGCAGCTTATGGATTGGATCGTGTGTTGCGAGGCGCGCAGACGCCCATTGGTCGGTATCTGTTTTGGGCATCAAATCATTGCGAGAGCGCTTGGTGGAGCGGTGCAGAAATCGGAGAAAGGCTGGGGACTTGGCAGCTATGAGGTTCAAGTTAGCGCACAAAAAAAGTGGATGAATTTGTCCGTCGATTCCGCGCGTCTCTTAGTCAGTCATCAAGACCAAGTCACCATTGTGCCTAATGGCGTCAAAGTGATTGGTAGTAATGATTTTTGTCCCAATTTTATGTTGGTTAAGGATAATCACGTATTTACAGTGCAAGGACATCCGGAATTTAGCCCTGGTTTTACTGAAAAATTGGTCGAGAAGCGTAAACACCTCATCTCTCCACAACATTACCAACAAGCCTTTATTGAGATAAACAAAGCGCAAGACTCGGCTTTGATACTTCATTGGATTGATAGTTTTTTTGTAATGGCGCAACAAGGGAAATCGGCTGAAAACTTGCAACAAGCGGTGTAAATACTCCTAGAAATCCAAAAAGAGCTCATTTAGAGCTCTTTTTAATTAGATGCATCCAGTAACGAAGAGAAGCTTAATGCTTAAGCAAACTCTTTTTGCAGATAAGACACAATATCCGAGGACTCGTACATCCATCTCTCTTCACCATTTTGAGTGATTTTGAGACAAGGTACTTTCACTTTGCCGCCACCTGCTAATAACTCGTCACGAGCGACGGCATCATTTTTCGCATCTTTCAATTCAATGTTGACCGACTGACGCTTCATTTCTCTTCTTACCTTGACACAAAAAGGACAAGCTTCAAATTGATACAGCTGCATGGATTGAGCTTTTTGATCGGCTAGTTGCTGAGCTTCAGGTGTGCGTTTAACGCCGCGGGGAGAGAAAACAAAATTTAATAACAGTATGATTTTACCAAGAATAATACGTATGAACTTCATAAATAACCTGTTGAGCAGTCTTGTTGTTTTTAGAAAATTATAATAACGGTATGCGAAACATACCGTCGAATATTAACATTTTATTTACCGTTCTGATACGGCTAACATTAACTGCGAGATAGGGTGTGGCTTTTGGTCACACTAATTCCCAGCCGTTTCGATAGTCGAATCAGGTTGGCACGGTCCGTTTTTAGGATCCGACTTGCCTTGGCCCAGTTATAGTCGCATTCAATAAGGGCATTCGAAATCAAATGTCTTTGATATTCCTCGGTGGACTCGCGAATACCCATAGAATGATCAACGATAGGGGTACTGGCCTTGCTTTGCTTTGTTGGGGTAATTTGACTGTCATCATCGAAATGGCCACAGTCGTCAATACTCACGGTGACCACTTTCTTATCAAACAATCTCGCTTTCGCTTTGAGTGCAGCACGGTTTATAACATGCTCCAGCTCTCGTACATTACCCGGCCATGAGTAGCGGTTGAGGTGAGAAACGACATTGGGGCTTAATTTGATTTGATTGATACCTAACTTACGACGAACTTGCTCTAAGAAGAACCCCGCCAATAACTCGATATCCCCATTTCTTTCGCGCAATGGCGGGACGGAAATAGGGTAAACGCTGAGTCGATGATAAAGGTCTGCTCGAAATTTACCTTGTTCAACCTCTTCTTTAAGTTCACGATTGGTTGCGGCAAGAACTCGAACATTGATTTTCTGAATCTCATCCTTACCCACGGGTTGAATTTCGTTATTCTGAAGTGCTCGTAACAGCTTGCTCTGCGCCGCTAAAGGAAGCTCCCCAATTTCATCCAGAAATAATGTCCCACCATCCGCTAATGCAAATTTGCCCATGCGATTTTTATCGGCACCAGTGAATGCGCCTTTGACGTGACCGAAGAGTTCACTTTCGATAAGGTTTTCAGGGATCGCTGCACAGTTCACGTATACCAGGGTTTTGTCGGCGAGTTGACTGATAGTGAAGATTACGCGCCACCAACTCTTTACCGACACCAGTCTCACCATGAATCAAAATATTAAAATCTGATGGGGCAACAATTTCGATATCAGATTTGAGCACTCGCATTAGCTCGCTGTCGCCAATCATATCGCTGCTATCACGTTCCCATGCTTCGACGTTGAGCTCTTCAAGCAGTTGTTTAGACTGTTTGGCTTGATATTCCAGTTGTGAGAACGTTAGCGCCATTTTTAAAGTCGACGCTGCAATGGCGGATAAGACTTCGAGGCTGCGTGTTGGAATGTCATCAAAAGCATTTGTACCAAGACTATCTAGAGTGAGTGCACCTAGCATTTTATCGCCAAAAATTAGCGGTAGGCCCATACACGAGTGCATTGGAAGATCGCCATGGTGATCGATAAGTAAGCCATCAAATGGGTCGGGAAGCTCGGAATCGGCATCAAAAATAACGGGAGACGTTGAGGCACAAATTGCGCAAACCTTGGATGCTCGCTGATGACAAACCGTCTACCTAACGTATCACGGCCTAGCCCTTGCATCGCAAGAGGGACAAGGGTATCCCCTTGCAGTGACAACAGGCGACACAATCACACCGAATGGTTTTTCTGATGGTGTTAATCAATGAATCGAAGCGTTCTTGATCATTATTGCTGCTGGCGAGGCCAATCGTCAGCTCCATTAAGCTGGAAGGAGAAATATCTTGCATGAGGGTAAATAACTTATGCCAATGGGTATACTTGGCATTATAGAGTCATTTTGACATGAATTAAAGCGGTCATTTTGACTGCTAAACAGCAGCTAACTGCCGAATAAGTTAGGGTTTTTAAGGCTTTTGGAATTGGCACGCTCTGTGCAATGTAGGGAATAGTTGAAAAACAAATAAGTGTGATACTCAACTCGCATGACATCTAAGAGAGCTATCTCAAGGGATGCAACGAAAACTATAAAAAAACAATATGAGACAGTCGAATTTCGTACT
>ASHK01000212.1 GCA_000695745.1 Vibrio madracius
CTTGGTGGTGAGCTATCTTCGAGAAATAGGGCTAAATATGCCCCAAATACGTCAAATTATCTCTTCTAGAGACCAATGTAAGAGTTGGTTACTTCCAGACTTCGCCTACTAAAGAAATATCGCGATCGCGGCCTACGGCCGCTCATAAAAGAGAACCCCACTTAAAAAGTGGGGTTCGTCAGCA
Source organism: Vibrio madracius (assembly GCA_000695745.1). Taxonomy (GTDB): domain Bacteria; phylum Pseudomonadota; class Gammaproteobacteria; order Enterobacterales; family Vibrionaceae; genus Vibrio; species Vibrio madracius. Next base: position 185 of record ASHK01000212.1, read on the forward strand.
ATCTGAAGCCTACACATTGTAGGCTTGATTTTTATTGAGGCTAGAGGCAGTCTAGACTCTCTTTGAATTCACAGAACAATGGATAAAACGATGACAAAAGTACTTCATACAGAATCTGCACCAGCAGCAATCGGTCCTTACGTACAAGGTGTCGACCTTGGTAACATGGTACTGACTTCAGGTCAGATCCCAGTCAACCCTCAAACGGGTGAAGTGTCAGAAGACATCGCCGAGCAAGCACGTCAGTCTCTAGACAACGTAAAAGCGGTTGTTGAAGCCTCTGGTCTAACTGTTTCAGACATCGTAAAAATGACGGTTTTCGTAAAAGACCTCAACGATTTCGGCACAGTAAACGAAGTCTATGGCAAGTTCTTTGATGAGCACCAAGTGGCTAACTATCCTGCACGTTCTTGTGTTGAAGTTGCTCGTCTTCCTAAAGATGTGAAGATTGAAATTGAAGCTATCGCAGTACGTAAATAAGTTCTGTTGAGCATCAAAAAAAAGGGTTGTCATCGACAACCCTTTTTTAGTTTTATTTTTTGCTATTTAGCTCAATAACTTCAGCATCAAGCTGCTCAAGCTTTTCTGCCATCTGCTCTCGGCATATATTCGCTAACGTTCTCACGTCTTCTTTACCGTAACCTTCGACTGAGATAGGAGGCAGCATTTCAACGATAATATGCCCATTGTCCCACTTGTTAAGCTTTAGGTGGCTTGTGCTGCTACACACAATGGGAATGATTGGCGTTTGGGCACCAATTGCTGCGTGAAACGCGCCAGTCTTAAATGGCAACAAGCCACGTCCACGAGAACGCGTACCTTCAGGAAACATCCAGACTGAAAGGTTACTCTTCTTCATACTATCAACGACCTGGTCAATCGTACCTTTCGCTTTACTGCGGTTACCACGATCAATCAGGATATTGCCCGTCAGGTAATAAAGCTGACCGAAAAATGGCATCCAGAGCAGGCTTTTTTTACCAACGGTCACTACATTTGGTGTGACAGCAGAAGATACCGTAAACAAATCCCAGTTGTTCTGGTGGTTAGCGATATAGATATGTTGACCGCGCTTGTACGCATCTTCAGGTAAGCGAAGATCAAGTTTGATACCAAAGATCTTCGACATAGCACCAAAATAACGCCCAAACGTAAATACGTGTTTAGGGTTTCTTGGGCTAAGTAAGCAATAACCACATCCGAATACGAACATAATTAATGCAAATATAGCCACTGCAATGCAGCGTAGGAAAGCAACCATTTTGGTCTCCGATAATGGCTTCAAAAAAAAGCCGAAACCTTAAGATTTCGGCTATTTATAATCTATCGTTGTTATTCTGCAGAGCCTGCAATACGCGTAATGTTCGCACCCAAGGCCGACAATTTGTCTTCGATACGCTCGTAACCACGATCAATATGATAAATACGGTCAACAATCGTTTCGCCATGAGCGATACAGCCGGCAATCACTAAACTCGCCGATGCACGCAAGTCTGTAGCCATGACTTGAGCACCACTTAGCGACTCAACATCACCACAGATGACTGTATTACCTTCAATTTCCGCCTTTGCACCCATACGCATTAGTTCAGGTACGTGCATGAAACGGTTTTCAAAAATCGTTTCCGTAATCACACCACCACCTTTTGCCATCATATTGAGCAAAGTGAACTGCGCTTGCATATCTGTAGGGAAACCTGGATGTGGCGCCGTACGAATTGAAACCGCTTTTAGCTCTCTACCGGTCATATCCAATGAGATCCAATCATCGCCAGTCTCGATTTTAGCTCCAGCCTCTTCAAGCTTCGCCAACGCCGCTTCTAGTAGATGAGCATGGGTATTACGGCAAACGATCTTGCCACCGGATACCGCCGCCGCGACTAGGAAAGTACCGGTTTCAATACGATCTGGAACCACAGAGTGTTTACCACCACCAAGACGCTCAACCCCTTCGATAGTAATAGTATCTGTGCCCGCACCTGTAACTTTTGCGCCTAATTTATTCAAGAACTCAGCAGTATCAACGATTTCAGGTTCACGAGCCGCATTATCAAGTACTGTTTTACCTTCTGCTAACGTCGCTGCACACATCACGGTAATCGTCGCGCCAACACTCACTTTGTCCATAACAATGTGAGCACCTTTCAATCGGCCATCAACTTCTGCTTTTACATAACCATCTTCCAACGTGATCGTTGCGCCAAGCTGTTCAAGGCCATGAATATGTAAATCAACTGGACGAGCACCAATAGCACAACCGCCAGGAAGAGAAACTTGTCCCTTACCAAAACGAGCCACCAATGGCCCCAATGCCCAAATAGAGGCGCGCATGGTTTTTACCAAATCATAAGGCGCGCAGAGTTCGTTAATTTCACTACCATCAACATGGACAGAACCGTTGCGGTGCACTTTGGCACCCAAACGGCTAAGTAGCTTCATTGTAGTATCAATGTCGCGAAGGTGAGGTACGTTAGCGACTTCAACTGGCTCTTCCGCCAGAATAGAAGCAAATAAAATAGGCAGTGCTGCATTTTTAGCACCAGAGATCGACACTTCGCCAGATAACGGCTGATCCGATCCAATAACTCGAAACTTATCCATCAATAAACCTTACAAAGACATCAGCTTTTTATCACGTGCCCACTCTTCTG
>ASHK01000213.1 GCA_000695745.1 Vibrio madracius
TGTGGTTTGCGCCAACTCAAGCGATTCAAGAAGAGCTCAATAGCAAGCGTCACGAATGGCTTGCGGCGCAAGAAATTGCGTTACAGCACGCTCAATCACAAGCAGTGACCCAAGATGGCACAACGATTCACGCACTTGCGAACATAGGTGGCCCGGAAGATGTAGAAGCGGCGTTAACCAATGGTGCAGAAGGCGTGGGTCTGTTTCGCACCGAGTTCTTGTTCCAAGAAAGTGCGGAGCTGCCAACAGAAGATGAGCAATATCTCGTCTACAAAGAGATTGCAGCGGCGTTTGGCGACAAGCCAATCACAATTCGTAGTCTTGATGTTGGTGGTGACAAACCGCTTGCAGCGTATCCGATGCCGGAAGAAGAAAACCCGTTCTTGGGTCAGCGTGGCGTGCGCCTCTGCTTGAAACATGAAGCGCTATTTGAAACCCAGCTGCGTGCTATTTTAAGAGCTTATGAAGAGCAACCTAATATTCAATTGATGATTCCAATGATTGCAACGGTTGCGGAAGTGAAAGCAGTGAAAGCGCTGATCGCGAAACAGTGTGAGAAGTTGGGCATATCTGAATCCACTTTGCCGGTTGGTATTATGATTGAAGTGCCAGCGGCGGTGTTCAACGCGGACGCTTTAGCGGAAGAGGTCGATTTCTTCTCTATCGGTACTAATGACCTGACTCAGTATGTTATGGCTGCTGACCGAGGGAATACCGAAGTCGCCGAGCTCGTTAATTACTTTGAGCCGGCAGTGATCAGAGCCATCGAACTGACCATTCAATCGGCAAACAGAGCCGGCATTTCGGTCAGTATGTGCGGTGAGATGGCTGGAGATGTAAAAGCGACAGAATTGTTGATAGTCTTGGACTGAGAAAATTCAGCGCCAGCTCTACGCTGATTCCAGAGCTTAAACAAAAAGTACGTTCTCTTGATTTTGCAAGTGCATAACTATCGTTGAGAACACGAACCAAAGCCAGTAGTTTACTACTGGCTTTTTTGTTTCTCAACCTCTTCTAACGAGTGCCGTTACGTAAAACTTAACATGTGAACGTAATGAAAAACTCGCAATCCGAGCAACGTGCGCCACACTTGGTTTAACAGAAGTGGAGGAATGTACAATGCAAAGACGAGATTTTCTAACCGTTTGCTCAGTGTGGTTTGCATGGCCAGTGTTAGCTAAGACACGCTGGTCTAAAACGCCTTCACAGGCACAAGGTCCATTTTATCCTGTTAATACGATTCCACTTCGCTCAAACCTCATTGTTAATCCATCAACGCTTGTAGGCAAAACCCTCGAGCTCTTTGGCCAAGTAAAAACGGTAAAGGGTGAACCTTTAAAGCAAGTTCGCGTGGAAATCTGGCAATGTGATGGTGCAGGGTATATGACCACCCGAGACAGCCCAGCGTAGAGCGATTTGACCGCAGTTTTGCAGGTTATGGCGCGACTGAATCAAACGAAGAGGGGCGGTTCAGTTTTACTACGTTATACCCAGTACCGTACACCGGCAGACCACCTCACATTCATGTCAAACTATGGCACAACCATAAAGAACTGCTGACGACACAATTGTATTTAAAAGGCCAAACAGGAACGGAGTGGTGGGGTGGGAGTGAGCGTGAGCTGCTTCAAATCGACGTCAAAGACGTGACAGGAAGCGCACGCGCTCAATTTGATTTTATCGTAGGCTAGCCTAGCCCTGACGACGCTTAGAAACGAGCTCTAAGACTGGCTCGGCAGAGGCTGATAGCGCCCGGCTTGTGGTTCATTGCTAAAATGAGGTTGGTTGCTATCGCGCCGACAACGGATAGCGCGATGAGATAAACATCGACCACAAATAGTGATAAAACGACAATAGTGCAGTCTAGCGCCATTTGAACTTTACCTGCACGAATGCCAAATCGCTCTTGCAGGAACAGAGCAAGAATATTAAAGCCACCCAAGCTCATTTTATGACGGAAGATAACCAGCATGCCGATACCTATGAGCCCTCCGCCAATAAGAGCGGCATAGATAGTTCGATATGAGCGATTTGGATCACATGATGGAGATGGTCTACCGCGAATGACACGATACTCACGGCAATAAAGGTATTGATGGTGAACTGCCATCCCATTCGTGTGACCGAAAGAATGTAAAAAGGCAGGTTAAGCATGAAAAAGACTTGACCGAAGCTAAGCGCAGTCACCTTTGTGATAAACAGTGCAAGTCCTGCGGTGCCACCTGTGAGTAGCCCTACTTGATTGAAAAAGATAACGCCAAGTGATACCAGTGCACTGCCAAGAATTAGAGCGAGCAGGTTCTCTCTAAGGCTATGATCTTTGTCCATAAAGACACTTCCTTTGATAATCCGAACGATATGAAATAGCAAAAGCTTCGTCATGAAGCTTCGCAAATCTAGGGGACGCGATGTTATATGCGCCGACAAGGGGTGTCGAGTGAATGACTGAGATCAGGTTTTTATTGAGTGTTTCGTCAGATTTACACTGCAGGTGCTGACGGTGTTTCAACGCTGCTCGATTTGACCATCTGAATAACAGACACCACAATGTAGCAAACACCACGCAACGGAGAGTTATGAACTTTTTAGCACATCTGCATATCGCTGATCATTGCCAAAGCAGTTTGCTGGGGAATCTGCTTGGCGACTTTGTAAAGGGAGACCCTTCGAAGGCCTATAGTGCCAAGGTTAGCCAAGGAATAAAATTGCATCGCTTTGTTGACTCCTATACCGACAATCACATCATCATAAAACACTGCAAACAGCGCTTTGACTCAAGCTTAAAACGATTTGCACCTATCGCAATGGACATGTTTTGGGACCACTGTTTAGCCAAACATTGGCAAGACTATCATCCTCAATCCTTGAAAGAATTTGTTGATCGTGCCGAAACGGACATTACGTCGGAGAAAGAAGTGTTACCCGAGCGATTCATTGCGATGACCGCTCATATGTGGCGGGGGCGTTGGCTAGAGTCCTACAGCGATCTTGCGAACATCAAATACGCCTTGGAAAGAATGTCCCAAAGAAGTATGAGGATGACGCCGCTGGCAGATTGCGGCCTGCAGTTGGAACAGAACTATCATGAATTCTCAGGCTTTTTTGCTGAGCTATACCCTGAAGTTCTAGCGCAAACGATAAAAGTTGCCAAGGTTATCTAATGATTCGTTTTGTTCAGTCAATCTTGTTTGAACTTATCCAAGTTATTAAGCGTAAAAGAAATTTTAGTGATATACAGACGATGATGGGCTATTGATGAATCGTATTAATCCAATAAAACTCCCCAATAGTAAATGGACGGCAGTCAAGCCACTCAAGAGGGAAAAGCACTTTTTAGTGTCACAGGTGAAGTTTGACGAAGATGGCACGGTGATGTCGTGCAAGCTTGAAGCTGTGCTGTCTCGCAAGGAGTATCCTATTGACTGGACCGAGTTGAAAGACAGCGATAAATGGCTTCAAGGATGGAAATAGAGCGGCTAGGTCACTAGTGCGATGCTACGCCGCAAATTTGCTTTGCACGCCAAAGCTTTTCTTTAACTCAGCTAAAAAGACCTCGTCTTCACACATCGCTTTCTCAGGCTCGTCGCTGATTTTTGCAACCGGACGACCATTGCATTCGGCCATTTTGACGACGATAGACAAGGGTTGATATTGAGCGCCATTTTGATGCATCCCATACTCGTGSAGAAGTMCMGAATACCAAAACTGATGTTCGCTCGACCTTCGAAATACTCGCAGATATCGAGGGCATCCGTGAAATTTAAGCCATCGGTAAAAATCAGAATCTTCGACATTGGATCAATATTTAAAGATTGATAATGAGCGATCATTTTATCACCCCACTCATAAGGGTTGCCTGAATCGTGACGTACACCAACGTAGTCAGTCGCTCGCTCAAGATTGAAGTCTCGTAAAAAGGCATCAATACCGATGGTATCAGTCAGAGCAATGCCAAGTTTTCCGTCGAATGTTGTTTGCCAAAGGTCGAGAGCGATTTGTTGCGACTGAGCTGGCTCTACAAGTGCTTGATGAGCCATAAACATTCGTGTGCTACCGTCCCAATTGGCGTCAGATTCAATGCTTTTGCTAAGTGGTAATTGCTCGTGCCACTCATCAGCTCAGGCGCGTGC
>ASHK01000214.1 GCA_000695745.1 Vibrio madracius
CACTAACAACCTTTGTTACTTGTGCTCTCGCTGCATCGACTTCTTTTACCGCTTCTGCAGTAACCACGCTAAAACTTAGCCACAACCAAGATCGTAATCACCCTGTACATAAGTCAATGCAGTATATGGCTGATGAAGTAAAAGAACTGACAGATGGTGAAGTTCGTATCCGCATCTATCCTAACGGACAGCTTGGTACACAACGTGAATCAATGGAACTGCTGCAAAATGGCGCGCTCGATATTGCTAAATCAAATGCAAGTGAAATGGAAGCGTTCGAGCCAGCGTATGGCGCGTTCAATATCCCTTATATCTTCCGTGACCGAGACCACTACTACCGTGTTATGCAAGGTGAAGTTGGTGAGAAAATTCTAGAAGCTTCTCACGATAAGGGGTTTGTTGGTCTTACATATTACGATGCAGGTGCTCGCAGTTTCTACGCATCAAAGGCAATCAATTCTCCAGCTGACCTAAGTGGTATGAAAATTCGTGTTCAACCTAGCCCTACGGCGGTTGAAATGATCAAGCTAATGGGTGGGTCACCAACACCACTTTCTTACGGTGAGCTATACACTGCAATGCAGCAAGGTGTTGTTGATGGTGCTGAAAATAACCCAACAGCTCTAACAACTGCTCGTCATGGTGAAGTCGCGAAAGTATTTAGCCAAGATGAACACACTATGATTCCTGATGTATTGGTTATCAGTTCTAAAGTTTGGGACAAGTTACCTCAAGACCAACAAGAAGCGCTTAAGAAAGCAGCTAAAGACTCAATGATGTATCACAAAGACTTATGGGCCAAAATGACCAACGAAGCTATCGAAAAAGCAAAAGATGGTATGGGCGTTAAATTTGTAACAGTTGAGAAGCAGCCATTTGTTGATGCTGTTAAACCTATGCATGATGCTGCGTTAAACAACCCAGCAATTGCGGACTATGTACGCGGAATTGATGCGTTAGCAGTTCAATAATGATTGAGTTTGGGAGCACGTTTTGTGCTCCCGTTTTCGGAGTTTACGTAAGATGTTAGAACGTTCTGAGCTTGCTGAAAATGCCATCAATTGTTTGCACGATGAACAATATGATGTGCCTTTTAACTTACAGAATTTAAACCACACCAACATGCTATTTATGGGGGGACGCAACACTGAGTCTCTTAATGGGCATTGGAACTTTGCGGTTGACCTTTTAGATACAGGCCTTCGTCAACGTTGGTATGACATGAAGCCGATGCCAGCAGAACAACGAATTGAACCTTGGGATTATGACCCATACGTCGGCGAAACCATTCCAGTACCTTCGTGTTGGCAAATGCAAAAGGAGAAGTGGTATTTCTTCGAAGGGAGTGCTTGGTATACAAAATCGTG
>ASHK01000215.1 GCA_000695745.1 Vibrio madracius
TTGTAAGAGGATTCATTGCCATTTATCGCGCCTCGAAATCGATACGAGGGTCAACCCACGTATACGTTAAGTCAGAAATAATACTCAAGATCAGACCTAATAACGTCATAATGTAGAGAGAACTAAATACCACCGGGTAATCACGTTGAATCGTAGATTCGAAACCAAGAAGCCCTATTCCTTCGAGCGAGAACATGACTTCGATAAGCATAGAGCCGGTGAAAAAGATGCTGATAAATGCGCTGGGGAATCCAGCAATGATAATCAGCATGGCATTTCTAAATACGTGCTTATAAAGAATACTGCTTTCATCTAGCCCTTTTGCTCGAGCGGTTACTACATATTGTTTGTTAATTTCATCAAGGAAAGAGTTTTTGGTCAGCATGCTGAGCGTGGCAAAGCCACCAATCACCATTGCAAGGATGGGTAAGGTTAAATGCCAAAAATAATCGGCAATTTGCTGATACCAGGTCAATTGGTCAAAGTTGCTCGACACCAAACCACGTAATGGGAACCAACTAAAATAGTTACCGCTGGCAAAAAAGATAATGAGGATAATAGCGAACAAAAAGCCCGGAATGGCATAACCGACAATGACGACAGCACTCGACCATATATCGAAACGCGAACCATGGTGTATTGCTTTGAGAATACCTAACGGTATCGATATCAGGTAGATGATTAACGTACTCCATAACCCCAAGGAGATCGATACGGGCAGTCGCTCAATAATGAGGTCGATAACGTTACCGCCGCGAAACAAACTGTCCCCAAAATCGAACATGGCGTAATTTTTGAGCATTTCAAAGTAACGTTCATGCATTGGTTTATCAAAACCAAACTGTTTTTTAATCGCCTCAACACTTCGGGATCTAATCCACGAGAGCCTTTGTAACCAGCGGCTTCATCACTCGGACCAGAATCAAGATCAACCTCGCTGCCACCGCCGCTAAAACGCTCCATGACACCCGATTCCAATCCCTGCATTTGAGCAAGAGCCTGCTCAACAGGCCCGCCAGGTGCAATCTGAATAATAAAGAAGTTAATGGTTATAATTGCCCAAAGTGTGGGAATTACCAGCAACAAGCGCCGGAATATATAAGCCGCCATCTATCCCTCTTATCGACGTTTTGCAGGAAGCTTTTCAGCTTTCTCTTCAGAAATCCACCACGTATCGACACCCAAGTCGTAAGTAGGCAGAACATCAGGGCGCTCAAACTTGTCCCACGTGGCTACGCGATATTTTTTGATATACCACTGAGGAATAATGTAAAAGTTCCACTGAAGTACTCTATCTAAAGACCTACCCAGCGCTAATAAACTTTCTGGGTTCTGCTGATTTTGCTCAATCAAGTCGGTCAGATCATCAATAACAGGATCTTTAACGCCCGCTTGGTTATAGGTCGAATCGATGAAATGAGAGTTCCAAACTATCTTTAAGTCAGAACTTGGATAGGGATGTGCGGTGTATCGAGATGACACCATATCAAAGTCTCTGTCACGCCAACGTTTCAAATATTGCGTGGTGTCGACGGTACGAATACGCATATCAATACCCATTGCACGCATGTTCTTTTGTACTGGTATTGCGAAACGTTCGGATGTCGGGCTATAGATCAGAAGCTCAAAACTCAGTGGCTCCCCGGTTTCCACATTCGTCATCACTTTATTCTTTAGCTGCCACCCTGCTTCTTTTAATAGTGCAAAAGCTTTACGCATTTGGGGTCTAATACGACCTGAGCCGTCCGTGACTGGTGGGTTATATTCCTCGGTGAAAACACGCTCTGGGATTTGACCTTTATATTTATTCAGAATCTCAAGTTCGGCTTCAGAGGGTAAACCCTTCGCTTCATAATCGGTGTTTTGGAAATAGCTGCGAGTTCGAGTGTATTGGTTATAGAACATATTCTTATTCATCCACTCGAAATCCATCGCGTAGTTTAAGGCTTCGCGGACTTTAGGATCGCTAAATACAGGACGCTCGGTATTAAACACAAATGCCTGAGTCGCCATTGGTTTATGGTGCTCAATCTCTTCTTTCTTGATATAGCCTTTGTCAAAATTCACTCCGTTATAGGAGCTGGCCCAAAACTTAGCGCTAGACTCTTCCCTGAAATCAAACTCTCCCGCTTTGAACGCTTCTAACATAACGGTATCGTCACGATAGTAATCGTATTGAATCGTTTTGAAGTTATTGCGTCCCACGTTCACCGGGAGATCTTTTGCCCAATAGTTTTCATCAAGTTGGTAAGTGAGAGATTGCCCCATCTTATAATCGACGATTTTGTAGGCGCCACTGCCAACAGGTGGCTCGTTGAGTGGCTCGGAAAAGTTCTTATCTTTCCAATAGTGCTCCGGCAACACGCGAGTACTTTGCGCTAGACTGAACAGCTTTTCCTTATTCGGCACCGACATTTCAATACGTACTGTGAGATCAGAAATTGCTTTTACGCTTTTAACGTCTTTGTAATACGCACGAAATTGCGGCACGCCCTCTTTAATGAACTTGGCATAGGTAAATTCAACGTCTTTCGCGGTGATAGGCACACCATCGTTGAACCGCGCTTTTGGATTTGATATCCACCTCAAGCCATGAGTAATCATCTGAATAACGTACTTTTTCAGCGATTAAAGGGTAAAAGGAATCGATTTCATCGCTAGGAGAAAACATCAGCGTGTCGTAGAGGTTACCCGTCGCTGCAGCCGGCTGTCCGCGAGAGGCGTAACGGTTAAAGTTATCAAACGTGCCGTTTTGGCCGTAGGTCACTTTTCCGTATTTTGGAGCGTCTGGGTTGACATAATCGAAGTGTTTAAAGTCTGCAGGGTACTTTGCGGTTCCAAAACCCACTAAAGTCGTTGTTTCGATAACATTAGCAGCCCATACACTGCTTGTGAGTAAACCGACTCCCACAGCCATTGCTGCTCTCTTCAATAGCGTCATTCCTTTCTCCCCAAAATAGAGAAAGGCCGAGCTAAAGCGTCCTTTCTCTTGTAATCATCATCATGATGCTTAAACGTATTTATACTGATATAAATAGCTGTATTTCACGGGGTTTTCAAGGGGAGGAGGCTGCTCGCGTGCTAATAAACGGTTAATCTTTGCAACAGTTAGAGTTAGGCGCTCACTTCTTCATCACAATAGTGACAATGAACAATTTTTTGCGTATCAGGACAATGCATATGGACTTTTCCTGAGCACCCTTTTTTAGAAACATACAAGGCTTTGTCAGCCAGTTCGACAATGTTAGTTTCTTCAATAGTGTGAGTTGCAACACCAATAGAACATGACACACTGAACGACCTGCCGCTACTACTCGTGAAACTCAAATTATCGATTTTTTCCGATAAGCGCCCTGCCAACGTATAAGCTTGTTCAATATTGCTACCTGGCAGCAAAAGAACAAACTCATCGCCACCATACCGACACAACATATCCTCTTCGCGTGTAAAGCGTTTAATCACCTGAACCACATCGATTAACACTCGATCTCCCACTGAGTGCCCATATTTGTCATTAATCGGCTTAAAACGGTCTACATCAATAATGAGTAGTGAACTTGGTGTTTTGTTGTGGGTGAAATTCTGTCGTTGTTGTTCTAACGCTAAATGAAGGTAACGTCGATTAAAGCACCCAGTAAGACCATCCGTGTTCGCCTCTTCCAATAAGGTTTGGCGTTCTTCCATATCTTTTGATACATCCACGGCAAAGCCGATTACACCTAACACCTTGCCATTTTTGATGATGGGCGAAGAGACCGTTAAGTGATACAACTCCTGATTATCAATATGAAAGGGAATTTTTTGCTGCGTCGGTTTCTTTGTCCTCATCACCTTTTTATCATTGAGGCGCATTTTCTTGGCCACACCGAAATTAAAAAGATGCCAATCCGTTTTGCCCTTTATCCCTTTCATCGTGATTTCAAAGTTGTCGAGCACTTTTCGGTTCACATACTGGTACTTGCCTTTATTGTCTTTAATAAAAATATAAGCATCCACGGCATCAAAGACTTCAGACAAGCCTAGCAGTTCTTCCGTGGACCCTTGATGTGCTGACAATATGAGTTCAAGCATAAATCGTATTAAAAATGCATAACGTTGAATATCGAGTAGTAGAGTCTAAACCCTAGCTAACAATATTGCTTCGATGATATGCCTTTTTTTAAGCCGAAAGTTTAAATTTGGTACGCGCCCCACATTTTTGAACCAACATCACAGTTTTAAAGCCGTACGGATTATGTTTTGTACAAAATGGTGGAAGAAAAACCGGACGAACATCAAGTTCGCCCTGTTGCAGTATTTGACATTATTTCACTATTGCTACGCGGCCATCGACCATCCAAACTCGAGCATGGTCATAGGCAAAGTTGAACAAAAATGCGTAGATAGTGATAAATATCGTGACGCCAATATCCATCACAAACGCCTCAAATAAAGAAACCTCAAGCAGATAAGCCATGGCAGGAATCGTTGCCAACAATAAACCGGCTTCGAACAAAACAACATGGACTAACCTTGTCTGCAAGGACCGCAGTGTCTTTTCTCCTTGTACAAAGTGGTCGAATATTAAGTTGAATAGATAGTTCCAACACATTGCCATCGTAGCAACAACTATCATTGTTCCTGATAATGCAGCAATATCATGATCGGTAAATAACGCAAGTCCGATAATCGATAAAGTCACGGCTAATGTCTCAAAAAGTACTGAGTGAAAGATACGCTCTGCTATTCCCATTATAAACTCCTCACTATTATTGTTATGAAGGGATATCGTGTGAAGCGATTATCGATATTCTGTGCAGGATAGAAAGTTAACAACTATCACAGTTCGTGATAGCCTGAGTGAAATTAAATTGATGGATATCAGCATGTACAGTTTTGAACAGCTCAAAGTGTTCGTTGCGGTATGCGAACATGGTTCATTTTCCGCTGCTGCTCGCAAACTTAAACGAGCTCAGTCTGGTGTGAGCCAAGCTATCTCCAATCTTGAAATTGCGATTAATCAAACACTGTTTAGCCGGGAAAAAAACACACCTGAGTTGACCCAGAATGGTAAGGCGCTTCTTCCTATAGCTCGTTCTATACTGCACCAGCAAACCTATTTCGACCAAAAGATCGAAGCCCTTGCTAACGACTCTGAGCACGAACTGACTATCGCAGTCGATGATAGCCTGATGAGTCAAGAGTTTATTAACTTGCTGTCTCCGCTCGCAGCTCAATTTCCTATCACTAATTTCGAGCTTATTTGCACTTCAACCTTTGATGTAGAAGAGCTCATTCGGCAAGATAAAGCACAGATTGGCATTGTTTATGCCGATGGTGAGTTAAAGGTAGACATGGATATTTTTATCCTTGGCCAAGCTCGCTTTTTGACCGTCGTCGCACCAAACCATGAGCTCACACGGTTACCAATCGTCAAAGACTCTGACTTAAAACACTATAGGCAGTGCGTCCACCGAAGCGTTGAAAAACAAGAGTTATGGTTTACCTACGGTATTAGCTCCAATATTTGGTATGCAAACGATCATAAAACGCTCGTCGATATGGTTACAGAAGGTTTGGGCTGGTCAAATCTACCCGAAATGTTGGTGAAAAAGCCGATGGCCGAGGGACGAATGGTCGCATTGCCAGTAGCTCACGAAAAAAGTGGTTGGGTGACGACGGTTGGCTGTCTCGTTTCCCGTAGGCGAACCCATGGACCGGTGTTGAATGCACTTATTGAGCGCTTACAGCAACATCAATTTGCTGATAATCAATGGCAATAAGCTGATTGGCATGTCGAGATGTCGTCAAAGTTACGCTTCGATATTCACCCACTTCCAAAGTAAAAAGGCTCCTTAATTAGGAGCCTTTGATGATCGATTAATACATTACTTGTTAATCGTTGTGCCAGCGAATATTGGCAAGCACAGTTTTGAATTCCCCTTCACTAAATAGCATGAATGGCGTGTCTAAAAATGCCAGATCCACATCTTGAGCGACAAAGAGAGAGGTAGGGAATATCAATGGTGACAAACTGATCCAAAGATTGCAGCTTGTCGCTAATATCGACTTTGGCAATATCATCAGGTAGCTTGTTCTCTGTCCATTTCTGCAATGACAAATAAACAGGCTGCTGAGGGGCTTTAGACACCTTAACCTCAAAACTTAACGTCCCTTTTGCAGAGCCATAACCCGATAAGTTCTCAATACCACCATCACCGGTTTGAATGTACGCTGCGGCAAAACCACCTTTAAACGTTAGCTCAACCGCATCTTGCTGCTGCTGATAGTTATACGGCTTAGTATCAATTGTTTTTAACGACATAGGATTGTTGCGCGAGACATCACTACCAATCCAGTGCTCGAAGTCTGCAACTTTCAATTGGAAATCGCCAATCGTCGATTTTACACCGTAGATCTCAGTTGCATTGTCCGCAACACCTTCGCCCTGTGCTCCCGAATTATCTAACTCAAGATGGTCAAGGTCGGTCTGCTGAAGCGTATTTGCATAGTTGAGTCCATAACCGTATTCAAATAGCGGAGCGTGCTCACCTAATGGCGACTGCTCCAATTCTGGTACCTGATAATCGGGAATATGTTGCGGAATACGGCTGACCGTCGCACTGCGTTTTTTGTTTGGCCAGCTGTATGACAGCTTACCCTGAAAATCATATCGAGGGCGACCTTGAGTGTCAGCGATCAAGACATCCGTGATGCCCTTTCCTTCACTGCCCGGAAGCCAAGCAGCGACAAAGGCGTCTGACTTAGCTATCTCTTCATTTAAATACAAAGGACGACCGCTGTAGAATACCGTGATGACTTTAGCGCCCAGCTTATGCAACTTGTGAATCTTCTCCACATCAGCCTTATAGCTACGCTTAAGTTTTCCAAACTCTAAGGTTTGCCACGCTTTGATATCCCCCATCATTTCCGCGTAAGGGTCCTCTCCGATGACAACGACCGCCACATCACCAGCCTGAATCGTTGACTCAAGCTGCGGGTCATAAGTGACATTGTCACTTCCAAGTTCATTGATCAGCGCCATCTTGAACGTGGTTGCCCTGGGAAGTCGAATCTAGCGTGTTCTCATCGCCCTGCCACGTTAAGTTCCAACCACCTGACTGCTTCTGCAGATCATCAGCTGCACTGCCCGTTAGCAATACTTTTTGATTAGGGTTTAGAGGCAATATCTGGTCTTTGTTTTTAAGTAACACCAAGGATTTACGTACCGCTTCTCGTGCTACCTCTCGATGCTCAGGCGCACCGAGTAACGATTGATTGCCTGCCAGCGCTCGCTTTTTGGGTGACGGCTTGTGCCATAAACCAGCACGCATTTTGACGCGGAGAATACGAGTCACCGCATCGTCGATGCGCGCCATTGGAATGACACCTGACTTAATGTCTTCTAACGCCTTGTGGTACACCGCAATCCAGTGCTCATGTACTGGCACCATCAGTACATCATTGCCCGCATTGATCGCATACGTTGCATCACCATCGGTACATTTGCTGACCTCTGCATGCCCATGCCAGTCAGTGACAATTAAACCATCAAAGCCCATTTTGCCTTTGAGCACATCGTT
>ASHK01000216.1 GCA_000695745.1 Vibrio madracius
GGGCGTGCAGTCTAGTCTGCATGTCAGTAGAGCAAGATGCGATAAACTGCTCGGTTAAATCGTGACGCAATTGACTGAGTTGCTCTGGGTTATGTTTCGCCATTGCGACGAGTTCATCGAATGAAGGTAGACGAATAGAGGGTTCCATGTGCTTTCCTCACTAAAAGAATCTCCATGCATATAGTTAGCGTAGGAGTTAATGAGAAAAGACAAAATAAAACTTCCAGCAGTCTCAACAGTGAGACGAGAACTTTCCGGTCGCACTATCATGTTATTTGTAAGCTTATACTTTGTTATTAAAGGTGTATACGCAGCGACGAGCACCTTGCACGATGTGCTCATCTCGTCGAACTGAGATATCGTTGCCAACCAAAGCTTGAAAGACATTGAGCTCAGACTGACACAGGGTCTCGCAGCGCTGTGCCGCTTTGCAAATTGGGCAATGGTTTTCAATTAAGAGAAAACCATCTTCCGTTGCTTGATACTCTGCCATGTAGCCGTCTTGGTCACGTAACTCAGTGAGCTTCTTCACTTTGCTTTGTAGGTCAGGCAGGCTATCAAAATGAGGTCGATAGGTTGCGAGAGTATTCACTTCACGCTCTTTTGATATTTTATTCAGGCCTCAGAACCAAACACTTGCTCAATCGCATCAATAAACTGAACCGTTAAATCGCTGTGGCGGTCTGAAAATTGAGCATGTCCTTTCGCGGTGAGTGACCAATGACGATTAGGACGACCTACTTTGACTTTGACATCTTCAAAACGCAGAAACCCTTCTTCTTCCAGTCCCTGTAAGTGTTGTCTAGCACCCATCGTGGTGATGTTTAAACGTAAAGCGATCTGTTTAGCAGTGACTGCGCCTTCTCGTTTAATGATGTCAATGATCTGGTCAGTGGCTTTCATCAGTGCGTCCGTTTCTCTTAAATCAGCCTAAGGGTAATGATAGTTGAGGTATTATGGCGAATAAGGTTAATAAAGCAAATTATTTACTATCGTCACCATAGATGAAAAAAAACGCTGGCCATAGCCAGCGCTTTGTTCCAATGACGGTGATTACAGGATGATATCGCGGATCTCTGGATCTTTACGCTCTAAATAGTGCGTAGATTTGATACGGCGGATCGTACGGCAGCGACCACGAATAAGCAGTGTTTCAGTTGTTGCAATGTTGCCTTGGCGAGCAATGCCTTCTAACAGATCACCTTTAGTAATACCTGTTGCCGAGAAAATGACATTATCACTGCGAGCCATATCTTCCATGCGAAGAACAACGTTCGCCTCAACGCCCATTTGCGCACAGCGTTCAAGTTCAAGCTCACCCGCCTTACGATTTTCTTCGTTGTCGCCTTTTACTTCGTGACGTGGCAGTAGTCGGCCATGCATATCACCATCTAAGGCGCGAATCACAGCGGCAGAAACCACCCCTTCTGGTGCGCCACCAATACAATACATAACGTCTACTTCACTATCTGGCATACAAGTGAGAATAGAGGCTGCGACATCACCATCTGGTACTGCAAATACACGTACGCCCATGGCTTGCATCTTTGCGATGACGTCATCATGGCGAGGTTTCGCGAGCGTAGTAACGACAAGCGTATCAAGAGGCTTACCTAGCGCTGCGGCAATGTTCGTAAGGTTCTCTGACAGTGGCTTATTGAGATCGATAAMCCCTTTTGCTCCAGGCCGACCACCAGCTTCTCCATGTACATATCAGGTGCTTTCAAGAAGCTGCCTTTTTCACCAGCGGCTAAAACAGCAAGTGCATTTGACTGGCCCATTGCTGTCATACGTGTACCTTCAATAGGATCTACCGCGATATCGACGGCATCACCACCAAGACCAACTTGTTCACCGATATACAGCATAGGCGCATCATCAATTTCACCTTCACCAATAACAATTTCACCTTCGATATCGGTTTTGTTCAGTAGGCTGCGCATGACTTCAACTGCGGCACCATCCGCAGCATTCTTATCGCCACGTCCAAGCCATTTATAACCTGCTAAGGCGGCACCTTCGGTAACTCGTGAAAAAGCCATCGCTAAATCGCGCTTCATACTGACTCCAATTAAATGAAAAATGACAAAAGGATTTCTGGCGCGAATTCTAGCACATCCTAAAGGAAACGTTTGCTTTTTTGTGGATTTGGCCGCTATCTTGTCGCTAAGTGATGATGACTCATTAAGAAAATGCAGGACAAAAGGTCAGAGTAGGGTGATAGCAGGTTAGCTTTGACTAGCTTTAGGTAAAGCTTATGTCATTTTGCGATGCTTTTTTGACCGAATGGTGAAAAATCTGCAATATAGGGCGTGTCTATCTTCTCTATGCTGAGTAGAATGGGACAATATAGAGTATGAAGTCTTTTCATGTCACAGAATTAACTAAGGGTAGGCCGAGATGTCTTTTGAAGTACTGGAACAACTAGAAGCAAAAATTCAAACTGCAGTTGACACAATCGCGCTTCTTCAAATGGAAGTTGAAGAACTGAAAGAAGAAAAAGTGCAGCTAGCAAATCAAGCGGAAGAGCTACGTAACAGCCGTGAAGAATTGGTTCAAAAGACTGAGCAAAATGCAACGCGAGCATGGTCAATGGCAAGAGCGTATTCGTAACCTGCTTGGCAAAATGGACGAAGTAGAGTAATTCATTCGTCAAACGTATTCGAAAAGCACTCATTTGAGTGCTTTTTTTATATCATTTGGTCTAACCAGTGTAACTCACCGTCTCTTGACTTTTCGTACACAACTTGAGCACGTATACTAACCCCAACTAGGGAAAGGAAAAGTTAGAATGAAAACACGTGACAAAATAGTGTATGCCGCCCTCGACTTATTTAATTTAGATGGCGAGCGCAACGTGACGACCAACCATATTGCGGCTCATATCGAGATTAGCCCAGGAAACCTCTATTACCACTTTCGCAACAAGCAAGAAATCGTCAGAGAGATCTTTGCTTTGTATTCGCAAGAACTCATCGAGCGTTTTACGCCGATCCAAGGTCAGCAAGAAAGTTTGGCACTCTTAAAACACTACCTTGATTCTATCTTTAACCTAATGTGGAAATACCGTTTCTTCTACGCTAACTTACCAGAGATACTTCAGCGTGACCCTAAATTGCATGATGAGTATATTGAGGTGCAAGAGCGACTCCAAGGTAACTTGGTGAACATTTTAAGGGCATTCGTCGAGCTTGACTTACTCGCTATTAATGAGAAAGAACTCAAGTCATTAGTGACCACATTGCATATGATGGCAGTGGGTTGGCTAAGCTACCAATCTGCGATGTCTCCAAAAACCAAAATCACCGAAGAGGTGATTCAGCAAGGCATGCTTCATATGATTAATGTCGTGAAGCCACTTTCGACGGCAAAAGGTCGCGAACAGCTATCGCTTTTGGAAGATGGAGTGAAAATGATGGGGACGGCAGAGAGTCGTTCGTTCTAATGGTATGATATATAGCCAATTCATCTTGCTACAAACCCTACATCCTTAGTAGGGTTTGTTGTTTTAGAAGCAAAGAGAACGCTAGGATGGTAATGTCATGGTCAACAAAGAAACCAGCATGAAAGCGCACTATGACGTGTTTAATGGCGATGCGGATGGCATCCTGTCCTTACTGCAATTGCGACTGGCTCACCCTAAAGAAACACGATTGATATCAGGTATTAAGCGAGATATTGCTTTATTACAGCGGGTTCCTGTTGAACAGGCGAGCTCGGTGACCGTACTCGATATTTCAATGGATATAAATCAGGCCGCCCTAGCTGAGCTTTTGGAACATGATGTTGCTATTACTTACATCGATCACCACAAAGCTTCAGTGATTCCCCAACATGATAGTTTTGAAGCGCATATCGACCTTGATGCCAACATATGCACCGCATTAATAGTAGATAACCTGCTGCAGGGACAATTCCGGACTTGGGCGATTGCTGCTGCTTACGGCGATAATATGCTGGCCAGTGCCGAGCGATTAGCGGATACGCTGAAACTGACTCAGCAACAGCGACATTTTCTCAAACAGCTAGGAATCTTGGTGAATTATAACGGCTATGGGGAAACCTTGGATGACCTTCACTTCGATCCAGTCATCTTGTTCCAAAGGTTATTGGCCTACCCTGATCCTTTTGAGTGCCAGCAAGATGCGGCTTCACCGTATTACACACTTAAGGCAGCGTTTGAGAGTGACGAAATGGCATTAGGCGCGGCGGAAACTATTTTTGAATCTGATGCACTAAGAGTGATAAAGCTGCCAGCGACGTCAGCGGCAAGACGAATGTCGGGGACTTGGATTAATCGCTTAGCGAATGAGTCTCCTGAACAAGCGCATATCTCTCTGGTGCCAAGACGTGATTCAGGCAAAGGTGTGAGTTATACCGTTTCTGTCAGAGCCCCGCTAAATAATAAGCGAGGCGCTGCCGAGGTTTGTAGTCAGTTTGCCACTGGCGGTGGACGAGAAGCGGCAGGGGGGATTAATGCGCTGCCAGAGCATGAAATCGAGCAACTGATTCACGTTGCTCAATCACGTTATTGCTAAAGGTTCAGGCTTGGCTTGCGGTTACCGCTTTAACCAACTCTTTGGGTTTTGAACTTTACTATTGCGGCGGATCTCGAAATACAAGGATGACGTTGACTGACCGCCAGTATCTCCAGCAAGAGCAATGGTTTCACCAGCCGATACTTTATCGCCCTCTTTTTTCAAGAGTGTTTGGTTATAGCCATAGAGAGTCATGTCGCCCTTACCATGGTCTAGCAGAACAACCAGTCCATAACCGCGTAAATAGTCTGCAAAAACTACCGTACCGGAATAGACAGACTTAATTGCCTCGCCATATTTGGCTTGAATGACCATACCTTTCCAATTGACCTGGCCGGTTTGTTTAGTACCAAAGCTGTGTAAGATCTTTCCTTTTACCGGCCACGGCAGTTTCCCTTTTTGTCGAGCTAAGCCATCCATAGGGACTTGATTTCGCTTGGCGGCTTTAGCGATTTCCGCCTTCAGGCGTGTCTCATTTCGTTGCAGCTCTGCCAAGTATGTTTTATCACTAGAAATACTTTTCCTAATTTTCGAAACGGTACTTTTGCGACTAGCTTGATTTTTCGCCAGTGAATTGCGTTTCTCTTTTTGTTGCTCCAGTAATTGAGCGATTTGATTTCGTTCTAGTTCAAGTGCACGTTCGCTTTCCGCTAACTCAAGCTCAGTTTGTGCTAACTTCTCTAACGTTTCGGCACGCGCTTTAGCAAGATATTGATAGTACTGGCTAATGCGGTCTTCATCTGGATCAGAGCTAAAGACATTCGTTGCAGAGTTGTTCTGCTTAGTGACGTAATAGGTTTGTACTAATTCGGCGAGAATTTTCTGTTGTTGTTTCTTTTGCTCGGTCAGCGCTTCAACTTGTTGATGAAAACTGTCTAGATTGCGATTCGCTTGTGCAAGTTGTGCTGTGGTCGCCTTTATCTCTTTTTCGATATTAGAGATTCCAACTTCTTGTTGTCGCAAGGATTTTTGCAGTTTATCCAGCTCTTTTTGCTGGGCAGAAAGCTCTTTTTGTTGGCGTGTAATTTCACTTTTTACACCGCTAAGCTCACTTTGATTCGCTGAAGAGAGTGTCGGATATGTAATAAGCCCGATGCTAAGAACCAGTGCCGATATAGCGGGGATGAAAGGCGATTTGTTATTGGGTTTCATTCTACTTCCGTTAAAAATACCGACCAAGTTTGTTCGTGCCCATATTGCGTTAGCACCATTATATCCACACTTAGGGTCACAGGTGCAAGCATACAAAAACGCCGATGCGTATGCACCGGCGTTTTATCAAGTAAATGTCATTACTTTACGAGGTCGGTTATTTAACCAAAACGTCGCCAGACATTTCCGCTGGAATTTCCATGCCAGACATAGAAAGCATCGTTGGAGCTAGATCAGACAGTTTACCGCCTTCTTTAAACTCAACCGCTTTATCACCAACATAGATCAGTGGTACTGGTAGGTTAGTGTGAGCGGTGTGGATACCACCAGTCTCAGGGTCTACCATCATTTCTGCGTTACCATGGTCTGCAGTGATCAGCATTTGACCACCGACTTCTTTAATGGCTTCTACTACTTTACCTACGCTTGCATCTAAAGCTTCAATCGCTTGTTCAGCTGCTTCGTATACACCTGTATGGCCAACCATATCGGCGTTTGGATAGTTACAGATGATAGTGTCATATTTGCCTGACTTGATAGCCGCAACCATTTTTTCAGTCAGCTCTTCAGAGCTCATCTCTGGTTGAAGGTCATAAGTTGCTACTTTTGGAGAAGCAACAAGTTGGCGCTCTTCACCATCAAACTCAGTTTCAACACCACCATTGAAGAAGAACGTTACGTGAGCGTATTTCTCAGTTTCAGAGATACGTAGCTGAGTTTTACCTGCTTTCGATAACCACTCACCATAAGTATTCTCTAATGATGCTGGTGGGAATGCACAAAGTAGAGGAATGTCCGCTGCGTATTGAGTCAACATAACGAAATCAACCGCTGGGAACGCTTTACGCTCAAAACCTTCAAACGATGGCACAAACGCACGAGTAATTTCACGAGCACGGTCAGCACGGTAGTTCATAAAGATCACCGCATCGCCATCAACGATAGCTGCCGATTCTTGGCCTCAGCGCGAATTTCTGTTGGCGCAACGAATTCGTCGTTTTCATCACGAGAGTAGGCCGCTTCAAGACCTGCAACTGCAGAGTCAAATGTGTACGCACCTTGTGCTAGAGTCAGTAGGTCGTAGGCTTTTTCTACGCGATCCCAGTTGTTATCACGATCCATTGCATAGTAACGACCAACAAGAGATGCTACGCGACCTTTGCCTAGCTCTGCAAATAGAGCGTCAAAGCGTTGTAGTGAACCTTCTGCACTACGTGGTGGTGTATCACGACCGTCTAAGAAGCAGTGTAGGTAGATTTTTTCTGCGCCACGTTCTGCCGCCATTTTCACTGCTGCGTAGATGTGATCTTCGTGAGAGTGAACACCACCTGGAGACATCAGACCCATTAGGTGAACCGCTTTACCTGCAGCGATAGCTTTATCCATTGCAGCGACAAGAATTTCATTCTGACCGAACTCACCGTCAGCGATAGATTTTGTGATGCGAGTAAGATCTTGGTATACCACGCGACCAGCACCAATATTAGTGTGACCCACTTCTGAGTTACCCATTTGACCATCCGGAAGACCTACGTCCATGCCAGAAGCCGAAATTAGTGTACGTGGATTGTTTGCCCACAAGCCGTCCATTACTGGAGTTTTTGCGTTATTGATTGCGTTGCTTGCGTTGTCTTCACGGTAACCCAACCGTCAAGAATCACTAGAGCCATTGGCTTCTTAGCTGACATAGTTATAACCTCGTCAAATCGATAGTAACTTTACAGAAAACAAATTAGCGTAATTTTACTACACTTTTTAACCAAAACTGTAGTGGCAGATCAAATAATGTTTGTGATTACCGTTGCTTGTTTTCAGTTTTGGACAGTTGAAAACACGAATCGTTTCCCGTGTGAGGTAATCATAGACGCTATTTTAGGATGATTCCTCGCCTTTGTTTCTATTAATACGCCTGTATCAGTCGGTTTGGCTAATCGGTTTTCTCTATCTTTGCAATAGTGAAGACATTCGGGTTGAGGAGAGGGATCTCAATTCTTTGTTCGAAACATTTTCCCCTCTCGCCACAGCACGACTAAGCCGCTATACTCCTCGACTGATTTAATGTTCAACTATTAAGAGCGCAAGCTATGCAAGAATATTTAGAATTTTTCCAACAAAACATGATCATGGCACTAGTGTGGGTTGCACTATTCGTCGCTCTGATTGCCAACATCTTCAAATCAGCAAACGCTGCATATAAAGAAGTATCGGCTGCGCAAGTGACTCATATGATGAATCGTGAGAATGGTTTAGTGGTTGATATTCGTTCAAAAGACGACTTTAAACGCGGTCATATTACTGACGCTGTTAACGTCCAACCGTCGGAAATTAAGTCAGGTTCAATCCCAAGCCTTGAAAACCATAAATCAGACCCAATCATTGTTGTATGCAAAACTGGACAAACTGCGCAAGAGAGCGCAAACCTGCTGGCAAAAGCAGGTTTGAGAAAGTTTTCTTGCTGAAAAATGGTCTGACGGCATGGAGCGAAGCGAGCCTGCCACTGATCAAAGGCAAAAAGTAATCGAGAAATTTGAGTAATTTCGCGGCAGTTATGACTAAGGGATGTGATAAATGCCACGGAATTAACGGCTCGCCTAGTCATAGAACATTGGCTCGGATAGTCTGCAAGACAACTCATAAACGTTTTTGACAATTTTAGACGTATTTAAGGAAAATCATCATGGCTGAAGCAGCTCCACAAGAAGCACAACAAAACTTCGCAATCCAACGCATCTTTCTAAAAGACGTATCTTTTGAAGCACCAAACTCACCAGATATGTTCCAAAAAGATTGGAATCCAGATGTTAAGCTAGACCTTGACACTCAAAGCCGTGAATTAGGCCAAGGTATCTATGAAGTGGTTCTTCGCTTGACTGTGACTGTGAAAAACGCAAGAAGAAACCGCTTTCCTATGTGAAGTTCAACAAGGTGGTATCTTTACTGCTGAGCAAATGGAACCAGGTCAACTTGCACACTGTCTAGGCGCATTCTGCCCGAATATTCTATTCCCTTATGCTCGCGAAACGATTTCGAGCCTAACGATGAAAGGTACGTTCCCTCAATTGAACCTAGCACCAGTTAACTTTGATGCTCTGTTCATGAACTACCTACAACAGCAAGCTCAACAAGAAGGTAAAGCGGAAGCTTAAGCCTTTTTCGCAGAATCTCCATTCTGCATGAGTGAGCAAAGTGAATAGACTTAGCTAATAAAAATGCACAGCGCGTCGCGATGTGCATTTTTTATTTGCTCCGTACGGAGTAGACTAACTACATTGAGCCATAACGAAAATTTGGTGGTGTTATGAATAACGCATATGGAAAAGAAATCGCAATGACCGTTATCGGTGCGGGTTCTTATGGGACCTCGTTAGCGATCTCTCTTGCTCGTAATGGGGCAAACGTGGTGATTTGGGGACACGAACCTGAGCACATGGCTAAGCTTGAAGCGGACAGGGCCAATCATGAGTTTTTGCCTGGGATCGAATTTCCAGAAACCTTGATTGTAGAGTCTGATTTGCACAAAGCGGTTCAAGCCAGTCGTGATCTCTTGGTTGTTGTACCAAGTCATGTCTTTGGTATCGTACTTAACAGTATCAAACCTCATCTTCGTCACGATAGCCGCATTTGTTGGGCAACTAAGGGTTTAGAACCAGAAACGGGTAGACTTTTGAAAGATGTAGCCCATGACATCATTGGTGATGAATATCCCCTTGCGGTGCTGTCTGGTCCTACGTTTGCCAAAGAGTTAGCCGCAGGACTACCAACTGCAATTGCTGTTGCCTCACCTAATGCTGAGTTTGTCGCTGATCTTCAAGAAAAAATTCATTGCAGCAAAACATTTCGTGTCTACGCCAACGATGACTTTACGGGTATGCAGCTCGGTGGCGCAGTGAAAAACGTGATTGCGATTGGTGCAGGGATGTCAGATGGTATCGGTTTTGGTGCTAACGCACGTACTGCGTTAATTACCCGTGGGTTAGCGGAAATGACTCGTCTAGGTTCAGCATTGGGTGCCAAACCGGATACCTTTATGGGCATGGCTGGCCTTGGTGATCTTGTACTGACATGTACTGACAACCAATCACGTAACCGCCGTTTTGGTTTGGCGCTTGGTCAGGGCAAAGATGTCGACACCGCACAGACAGAGATTGGTCAGGTCGTTGAAGGCTATCGCAATACCAAAGAGGTGTGGTTACTCTCTCAGCGTATGGGGGTGGAAATGCCAATTGTTGACCAAATCTATCAAGTACTGTATCAAGGTAAAGACGCAAGACTTGCAGCGCAAGATTTGCTTGCTAGGGATAAAAAAGCGGAGCAACAATAACGCTCTGTTGGTGATTGAATACCAGTCGTAGGACAAGAAATGAAACACTGTGAAAAGAAGAATGTCTGGGAGTGCATTGTAAGAGAAGCGCGCGAACAAGCAGAGCAAGAGCCGATGCTTGCGAGTTTTTATCATGCCACCATCATCAACCACGAAAGCTTTGGTGCAGCATTAAGCTACATTTTGGCCAATAAGCTGAAGACCGCGTCGATGCCAGCAATGGCAGTACGTGAAGTGGTTGAACAAGCATTTAATGCTGATCCATCGATTACCGATGCAGCCGCTTGTGACATATGTGCACAGTGAACCGAGATCCAGCGGTTGCCATGTACTCAATGCCGCTACTTTATCTTAAAGGCTACCATGCGCTCCAGGGTTATCGAGTCGCCAACTGGCTTTGGAAACAAGGACGTATGGCTCTTGCTACCTATTTGCAGAACCAAATTTCCGTAGCGTGTCAGGTGGATATTCATCCGGCGGCTCGCATTGGTAAAGGTATCATGCTTGACCACGCCACCGGCATTGTTATTGGTGAAACGGCTGTCGTTGAAAATGATGTTTCTATCTTGCAGAACGTCACACTAGGCGGTACTGGTAAAGAGTGTGGCGATCGACATCCAAAGATCCGTGAAGGCGTAATGATTGGAGCTGGAGCGAAGATCTTGGGTAACATTGAAGTCGGTAAGGGAGCCAAAATTGGCTCTTGTTCTGTCGTGCTTCAGCCTGTGCCTCCACACACCACGGTGGCAGGGGTGCCCGCTAAGATTGTCGGTAAACCGAAAACCGATAAGCCATCATTGGACATGGATCAACAATTTAACGGTAAATCGCAAACCTTTATGGGTGGTGATGGGATCTAGTTCGTTGCCGACAACGATGGTCATAGAGAAGCCAAGGTCATGTGCCTTGGCTTTGTTTTATCTGACAGCGGAAAGATGCTGCTTTCGAACTTTTAACGCGTAGAAGTATGCGAGAACGCCACCTAGTACATTACCTATAGCCACGCCAATAAACATACCCTCTACGCCATAATAGTGACTTCCTAAAGCGGCAGCAGGGAGGGTGAAAACAAACAGTCTCATCGCACTCCACATAAAAGCTTTATTCGGTTCATGTAAGGCGTTCATACCACTGCCCAGCATCATGATGATACCTTGGAATCCATAGCTGAATGGCACAACGAGTAAGTAATGCCACAGAATATCTCGCACCGCTTGCTCTTGGGAAAACAGCGCCGAGAGAGGAATGCTCAGTGGAACCATCATGGCGAATATCAGGAGCTGGAAAACAATAGAGAATCGCATGCTTAAAAATAGACCTGCGAAGCTACGAGCGGGTTGTTTCGCACCAAAGTTTTGCGACATAAATGGCGTTAGAGCAGAGCTTAACGAAATCAAGACTAAAATAAGTATCGACTCTACACGTTGAGCTGCACCATAAGCAGCAACGGCTGCGGTGCCATGGGATGACAACATCTTCATCAGAATCGCACCTGAAATAGGAGACATGGCGGTCGACAGTCCTGAAGGCGTGCCAATATGCAAGATAGCGACCCAATCTTGCCAGATTTTGGTTGGCTCGAATTTGCCGAGTAGTTTTTCCCGTTTGATGAGGACGAACAATGAGCCACATAGGGCTCCAAGCCACGCGATGCCACTCGCAATGGCTGCGCCTTGAATACCTAACTCAGGAAAAGGCCCGATACCAAAGATTAACAGTGGGTCGAGTACCCCATTGATGAAACCAGATAACATCATGATCTTAGCGGGTGTCTTGGTGTCTCCAGTGGCGCGAATTGCGCTGTTGCCTGCCATTGGTATAACGAGCAAAGGCACCGTCAAATACCAAATCACCATATATTCGTGAATCAGTGGAATGATCTCTTCGCTTGCCCCAAGCAGTCTAAATAGCGGCTCAATAGTCAGAAGCCCAAAGGCTGAAGCTATGGTGACTAAAACGACCGCGAGAAGTAACCCATGGGTAGCAAACCGAGCGGCATTTTGAGTATTGCCTTGTCCAAGTTGACGGCCAATATTGGTTGAGAGACCCATACCAATACCCATAGTGATGCAATTGACCCCAAAGGTAACGGGGAACGTAAAGCTGATCGCGGCGAGAGCGTGTGTACCAAGCAGAGAAATAAAGAAGGTATCAACGAGGTTGAATGCCAAGATAGCAACCATGCCAAATACCATAGGAACTGTCATGTTTCTAA
>ASHK01000217.1 GCA_000695745.1 Vibrio madracius
TTGGGGGAGTTGGCGATGAAAGGAATCATTTTTACTGAGTTTATGGAACTGGTTGAAGAAAAATTTGGTCTGGAAGTGCTTGATGAAGTGTTGGAGATGTCTGGTGATGAAGGCATTTATACCGCAGTAGGAAGTTATGACCATCGCGACCTTGTCAAACTCATCGTCAATCTAAGTAAAAAAACGGACATTGCTCCCGATACGCTGCAACAGGTGTTCGGTCAGACCGTCTTTAAAGCCTTTTGGCCTCCATTCCTGAAAGTGCCAGTATCGGACAAAGCACCTCGACCTTCCAATTTATCCGCCATGTAGAGGATTACATCCATGTGGAGGTTAAAAAGCTCTATGCAGACGCAGAACCTCCGAAGTTTCATTTCATTAGTGAGACGGAAACAGAAATGGTCATGGACTATCAAAGCGCACGGTGCATGTCTAACGTATGCTTAGGTTTAATAGAAGGCTGTGCCACCCACTTCGGGGAAGCGATAGAGGTGAAAATGTATCCTCAAACAGACGATGGCAGCGTGGTCAGGTTTAGTTTATCGATAGTGTGAAGTAACTATGACGAGTAGTGCGGCGATTGAAAGAAAACTCAAACGTGAAATAGCAGCCAGAAAAGCGGCTGAGAGTTTACTTGAAGCAAAAGCTTGGAATTGTTTAACGCCAATCAGCAGCTAGAGGTTGCGTTGAAACAAGTGGAGCAACGCTCAGAAGCAAGCTTCAAACGCCTCGAATTTCAGCAGCAAGTAGAGCGTATTTTAATCCAGTTTGGTAGAACGTTTCTTCGCAGTAATCTTGATGACGTATTGCTAACCGATTTAGTAAAGCAGTTAACCGAAGCGGCAGCTGATATTTGTTATTGTATTGAACTCACAGATAACCTGATCCCGACACTCAAAAACAGCCACTTCGAATCACCCAGAATGATCGATTCTGACGGGAATACTGGCATTCTTCAGGCATCTATCCCAATTCAAGTTGAACAGAAAAACGTCGGAAAGCTCATCGTAACGCTAGCGGGTGAAGATTTCGATTTAACCTTCATTGAAAGCCAAATGTCATTAGTGTGTGAGCTATTATCTAGCTCGATTACTCGTCAACTTATCAATTTAAGGCTGGTGAAATCGAAAGAGCGTGCAGAGGCTTCCGAGCGTTCGACTCGCGAGTTTCTTGCCATGATCAATCACGAACTCCGCACCCCTCTGAACGGGTTACTAGGAAGTGTCGAGCTGTTGGCGGATACCAACTTACAAGGAGTACAGCAGGAGCTTCATAGCAACTTAAGTCAATCGGGTCAGCTTCTTAGGTCGATCATCAATGATCTACTCGATTTCAGTAAGATCGATGCTGGCATGCTAGAACTGATTGAGTCGACGTTTAAATGGAGCAGTCTTCAGTCTACGCTATGCAGTATTTTCGAGAACAAAGCAGCAGAAAAGCAGATAGGATTCAGTATCGTTGCCGATGGGCTTGAGAACAAAAGCTTGAAAGGCGATCTAGAACGTATCACTCAAATCTTTGTCAACCTTATCGGTAATGCTATCAAGTTTACCGATGAAGGCTGTGTTACCGTCGCGTTGACTTCACAAGTCGATGGGATTGGCTTTTCAGTCCAAGACACTGGGATTGGTATCAGTCAATCTGCTCAAACAAAGTTGTTTCAACCGTTCACTCAAGCCGACCGTTCAAGCTCGCGAAATTATGAAGGCACAGGATTGGGTCTAGCGATATGTAAAAGGTTGGTGGAGTTGATGGGTGGGTCGATTTCGCTGACCAGCGAGCTTGGAAGCGGCACCACGTTCTTTGGCTTTTTGCCATTAGAGGTTGAAGACGTTAATGATTGTGAACAAGTGATGAGCCATCATGATCCTGTTGCCCAAGATTTCTCTACTTTAAAAGTGCTGGTGGTTGATGACATTAAAATGAATCAGGTTGTGATCACGAAGATGCTAAGTAAAGTAGGTATTATCCCTGATCTTGCAGTCAATGGCCTTGAAGCTGTTGAACATGCCACTAAACAGCAATACGACATTATTTTTATGGATTGCCGAATGCCGGTGATGGATGGATTCGAAGCCACGAAACGACTTCGAGATGCAAGCTACGCTAAACCCATCGTAGCGCTCACCGCAGGGACAACGCGGGAAGAGCGACAAACTTGCTACGACGTCGGCATGGATGACATCTTATCCAAACCTTATACCGCAAAAGACTTGACCCTCACTCTGTCGAAATGGGCCAAGTTCCGGCATAGAAGCGCGTTGATTAAAGGCTGCCAAGTACGGGTAAAATCTTGCCTAATTTGTCGAGGTTTCTTGATACTCTGCATCACATTCGCTATCCGCGACAATGCCACCGCCAGCCCATGCATAAATTTGGCCTTGCTTTGCAATGAGCGTTCTGATGGTAATGCTAGTGTCCATAACACCATGAGCGCTGATATAGCCAATGCTACCGCAATAAACACTGCGAGTATGAGGCTCTAGTTCCTCAATGATTTCCATCGCTCGTATTTTAGGGGCGCCAGTTATCGAACCTCCTGGGAAACAAGCCCTAAGAAGGTCGGTAGCGTTGTATTCTGGAGCTAACTCACCCGTGACAGTACTGACCAAGTGATGAACAGCAGGGAAGCTTTCGATATCAAAAAGTTTCGGTACTTTAACACTGCCCGGCGTCGCCACTCGTCCGATATCATTGCGAAGCAAATCCACAATCATCAAATTTTCTGCCTGATCTTTGGTCGCCGCTTTTAGCTCTTCTGCGTACGCTTTATCTTGCTCCGCATCCGCTGATCTTGGTCGAGTTCCTTTAATTGGTTTGGTTTCAATTACCTTTTTTCTTGAGCTGTAAGAAACGCTCGGGAGAAACACTAATGATCGCGCTATCGTTAGTTCGAATAAAGGCACTAAACGGTGCTTGATTCTGGTTATCCAGTAGATTAAAGGCTTGCCACTCACTACCTTGATATTGAGCTTGGTGTCGCTGCGCTAAATTAATTTGATAGCAGTCGCCCGCACAGAGGTAATTCTGTACTGAAGTAAATTTGTCTTGGTACTGTTGCTTGGTCATATTGGATTGCCAGTTCGATGACAAGCGAAACGGCTCATCCTCATGGAGAACTTGGCGATCTAACCACTGTTGATTTATTTCTGGGTTATTGCCAACGATGGCTGCGCGCTGTTGTTTATGGTCGACAACTAATGCCCAATCGAATATGCCAATAGCCATATCGGCCGCTAAGATATCGTTTTGCGCTTTTGTAGGTAATCGCTCGACGCGACGTCCTAGGTCATAGGCAAAGTAACCTACAGCACCGCCAATAAAAGGCCAAATAGTTGCATCTTCTCTATAGCCAATAAAAGTTTCTATCAAATCATTGACGATAGCAAACGGGTCCTGAGCACTTTCTGCCACTTCGTCTCCCACAGTAATTTTCGTGGTGGCCCCAAAGGTTTCGACAGTTGCAACTGGCTGTGCGACCAAAATATCAAAGCGATTGTTCTCATGATCGCTATCTGAGGACTTTAGTAACATTGACCAAGGGAGATGCTCGATCTTGGCAAACCTGTCTCGAGCAAGGTCTTGGTAATACGGAAGGTCAACGAATTGAATAGATAGTCTTTCTTTTGTGTTCATTTGCTTAAATTGTGACAGAAACGTTGTCGCACTCATGGCGCATAGTGGAAAGCAAGAGTATCATATTTTCACAATAAAAAGTCGGACAATTACCCCTGAAAATACTACGGGTTAAGGCGTGGTACAGGGCTGAAAAGTTCGTCATTCTGGAAGCTAAAAATTATAAAGAGGTATTCAATGGCGGTTATTCGTAAAGAAGATGTGATCAGCAGCGTTGCTGATGCATTGCAATACATCTCGTATTACCATCCCCTCGACTTTGTGCAAGCCCTAGATAAAGCTTATCAAAAGGAAGAAAGCCAAGCGGCAAAAGATGCCATCGCGCAAATTCTGATTAACTCGCGTATGTCGGCAGAAGGTCATCGACCCATTTGCCAAGATACTGGCATCGTAACCTGTTTTGTGAACATTGGTATGAATGTTCAATGGGATTCGGATCTCACCGTTCAAGAGATGATCGATGAAGGGGTTCGCCAAGGTTATACCAATCCTGATAACCCACTGCGTGCCTCTGTACTAAAAGATCCGGCAGGAAAACGTATTAACACCAAAGACAATACGCCAGCGGTGGTTCACATCAATATGGTGCCGGGTGATAAAGTTGAAATTCAAATCGCGGCGAAAGGTGGCGGTTCTGAAAACAAAACTAAGATGGTCATGCTCAATCCATCGGATGACATCGCCGAGTGGTAGAGAAAACACTACCGACAATGGGGGCAGGTTGGTGTCCACCAGGGTATGTTAGGTATAGGTATTGGCGGCACCGCTGAGAAAGCAGCGGTACTTGCAAAAGAATCTTTGATGGAGCACATCGATATTCAAGAGCTTATCGAGCGCGGTCCATCCAACGCAGAAGAAGAGCTTCGCCTTGATATCTTTAATCGTGTAAACAAACTTGGCATTGGTGCGCAAGGTTTAGGCGGCTTAACCACCGTTGTTGATGTGAAAATCAAAACCGCACCGACTCACGCTGCTTCTAAGCCAGTGTGCATGATTCCAAACTGTGCGGCGACCCGTCACGTTCATTTCACTCTTGATGGT
The DNA here is from genome assembly GCA_000695745.1 of Vibrio madracius. Lineage (GTDB taxonomy): Bacteria > Pseudomonadota > Gammaproteobacteria > Enterobacterales > Vibrionaceae > Vibrio > Vibrio madracius. Next base: position 4,678 of record ASHK01000217.1, read on the forward strand.
ACTGGTCCTGCCGAGCTTACCCCACCAAAATTGGAAGAGTGGCCGGATATTACTTGGGAAGCAGGTGAAAATACTCGCCGTGTAAATCTTGATACGATCACCAAAGAAGACGTTCAAGAGTGGAAAACCGGCGAGACCTTATTGCTCTCTGGGAAAATTCTGACAGGTCGTGATGCTGCCCATAAACGCATTCAAGGCATGTTGGAGAGTGGAGAAGGTTGCCAAAAGGTGTCGATTTTAAAGGCAAATTCAT
>ASHK01000218.1 GCA_000695745.1 Vibrio madracius
TAAGCGCCTGCCATATCTTTATCGATATTGATTTTCATCGTAGCGGAATCGTAGTTCAGATCCAGCGTGGAATAAACAAACTGAGCGTTCTTCTGAACGTCTGTCCAGATATCTGTTGCGATCGTAAACAAGCTTTCAAAGCTGTTTGGAGTGGTGATAACAAACTGAATCGGAAGACCAGAACCTGCACCAGGCAATTCTGGCATCTGGAATGCAGTTACCGCCATACCAGGTACGTTAGCAACAAGGTTACCGACTCGGTTAGCCACTTCAGCTTGGCTGGCTTCACGTTGGCTCCAAGGAACCATAGAAGCGATACCGAAGGCTTGGTTGGAGTTAGGTACACCAGTAAACACCTGAGCGAATGCCACCTCTGGTTGTTCAGTCAGGATCTTATTGACGTCGTTCATGGTGTTTTGTAGGTAGTCTAAGTTTGCGTTAGACGGACCAGTACCCATTAACATCACCACGCCTTTATCTTCCGATGGCGCCAGCTCACTTGGAATGAACTTGAACAGCATAGGCAGAGAAGCGAATACGATAACAGCAAAGCCGATGATCACAGGACGATGCTGCATTACCGCACCAAGCATTCTCTCATAGCGTGATGTCATACCGTCTAGTACGTGATGCACTTTTTGCTCAAAGCGGTTCGGCGTTTCGTTCGCTTTTAGCAGTTTTGAACACATCATCGGTGATAGCGTTAATGCGATGATACCGGATACAAATACCGATCCCGCCAGTGTTAATGCAAACTCCTTGAACAACGAACCCGTGATACCGCCCATCAACGCGATTGGCGCATATACCGCACCCAGCGTTAACGTCATTGCAATTACGGGTACCGCGATTTCACGAGTACCAATAATCGCTGCACGGAATGGGGATTCACCCAGCTTGATGTGACGGTCGACGTTTTCAAGAACAACGATCGCATCATCTACTACCAGACCGATAGCCAGTACCATGGCTAGCAGTGTCATCAGGTTCCAAGAGAAGCCGATGGCTTGCATTACCATTGCCACACCGATTAACGATAGTGGGATAGTCACGATAGGGATCAGTACTGCACGGAAAGAGCCTAAGAACAGCGTAATAACCACAAGTACGATAAGTGCCGCTTCAATGATGGTTTTAATTACCTCATGAATCGATTCATTGATCGCAACTGTAGAGTCATACATCACGTTCATTTTGATGTTGCTTGGCAGGTTCTTCTCTAGTTGAGGAAGAAGTTGCAGTACATCGGCAGCAATGTTGATTGGGTTCGCACTAGGGGCTGCGTTGATCGCTGCTACTACGGCTTCTTGACCGTTAGCACTTGCTCGGTAAACATCGTGGCTCTTCTCCAACGTGACTTTAGCGATGTCACCTAAGCGAATCACTTGCCCGTCGGTCGAGCTCACCACAAGGTTTTTCAGCTCTTCAGTGTTGGATACCTGGGTGTCTGCACTACCGTTATACAACACGAATTCACCTGTCGCTTGACCAGTCGCAGACTGATAGTTGTTAGCGTTAAGGATATTCATGATGTCGGTAGCCGTCATTTTAAGGGCTGCCATTTTTAATGGATCTAGCCAGACGCGCAGTGCGTACTTCATACCACCGTACATGTCGACTTTAGACACGCCGTTGACGGTAAATAACTGTGGGTTAATTACACGCTCTAGGTAGTCAGTAATCTGGCTCGAAACGAGCTCGTCACTGGTAAAGCCTATATACAGTACCGCTGTCGTTGAGCCTGTAGACATGGTTACCGTCGGATCTTCTGCTTCTTTAGGAAGCTGAGAGCGAACCGAGTTGGTTTTTGCCAAAATGTCTGAAAGCGCCGCATTCGGGTCAGTATTCAGTTTCATGTTCACAGTGATGGTCGACTGACCAAGAACAGACTGTGAGGTCATATAGTCAATATTATCGGCCTGTGCGACGGCTTGCTCCAATGGCTGGGTAATAAAGCCCTGGATTAGGTCGGCACTTGCGCCGTAATAGCTTGTGGTTACGGTAACCACGGTATTCGTCATTTCTGGGTATTCACGTACCTGCATTTTGAACACGGCTTGTAGACCAAGCAGTGCTATCAAAAAGCTGATCGATACCGCAAGAACAGGACGTTTTATGAAAATATCAGTAAAACGCATTTTGCCTCCAATTACAGCATCGGTGTCTCAGCCGGTGGTACGGTTGCATCACTCTCTACCACTTTGACTTTAACGTCGTTACTTAGACGAACTTGACCAGATGTCACGATGACATCACCAGCTTTCACGCCTTCTAGGATATGAGCAATAGCACCAGTACGTTCGCCCACTTTTACTACTTGTTGCTTAACGCGCTTCACACCATCAACGTCTTCAACGATATAAACATTGTCGCCGTATAGCGTGAATGTGATAGCCGTTTGTGGAAGCGTCACTTGGTTTTCAAGTTTAGGTAAGATGATATTCGCTCTTGCAAACATACCACTGCGGAGCTTGCCGTCGTTGTTCGGGATGTCTGCTTGAACTTGAATCAAACCACTCTGAATGCTGACTGCTGGCTCAATCGCACTGATAGAACCTTTGAACGGCTGATTTGGATAGCATCGACAAAGATATCGACATCTTGACCGATAGAGACACGAGAGAAATCAGTTTGAGGTACAGTAAAGCGTAGCTTCATCAAACTAATATCTTCTAGACGAACGATACTGTCGCTTGGTTGAAGGTATTGGCCAAGGAAAACGTTGCGAATACCAACCACACCGCTAAACGGTGCTTTAATTTCGCGACGATCGATTTGTGCCTTTAGACTTTCGATATCAGCAGCAAGAGAGTAGTAGCTTGCTTCAGCTTCATCATAAGCCTCTTTTGAAATCGAGCCTTTCTTATATAGCCCTTGGTAGCGCTTATACTTAGCCTCTGCAGCAGGTAGACGCGCTTCAGAGCTTTTCAGGTTCGCTTTCTCTACGTCAGAATCAAGAGAAACTAAAAGCTGGCCCTTTTCAACTTGAGAGCCAGAAGCAAAAGAAATGTTACTGATAACACCGCTAGTCTCAGAGGTTAGTGTCACGCCTTGGTTAGGTTCCACAAAACCAATGGCCTCGATGACCGGAACCCAATCAACAGGTTTAACCGTTGTTACGGTTACTGGAAACTCAGGCTCCGGGCGGTTTGCTAAATACTCAGCGATTTTCTGTTGTTTAAACAGATTGAAACCTATCACGCTGCCAAACAGCAGAACAGCGATAAGTAGCATGAAAAATGTCCACTTTTTCATTCTAACGAGAACTCCACATTAGTGTTTTATTATTGCATCCCAACTGGCTTCGATGGCTGCATCCAACGCATCATCATCCAGTTGATATAAACCCAGAGCATGCTTACGGGCAAGCGATACACTTGCTTCTAAGCTTAGTCCAGAAAGGATTTCATTATCGAGGTTTTTAAAATCCCCTGTTTCTTTCCTTCATTGAATAGGTTGTCAACTTGGGCAAACATTTTCCGTTCTTGTTCCCGAGTTGTATAACAATTTTTCGAAGGAATAGAGTCATATTGAGCACGAGTCTTCAATGAATCGATGTTTGACGCGGCGACATGCCAGATATTGAGCCACATTTTTCGGTATTGCTCTTTAAGCGGTTTGTCCATTTCCACACCAGCTTGAACGGCTTTAGCCATACGTGAAACAACATATAGCCTTAGCTCTTCTAGGAGGTGATCTTTATCGTCGAAATATCGATAAATCGTGCCAGCTGCAACGCCAGCTTCATTAGCCAGCTTCTGCATTGATACGCCTTGAATCCCTTTTTCGGCCACCATTCTTTGCGCGGCTTCAAGGATTTGCTGACGCTTATCACTGGTATTCATAGTTGTCATAGCCATCCGCTGAATAGTGAATGAACGTTCATTCATTATAAAACAATTGAGGTATATTTACGCAACTTATTTTTAATCACTATTCTATAAAAGTTAAAAATCCTACGGAGCGTGGCATTGTCAGCATTAGCAGTCTATTATGTGCGCGTTACAATTCGTGAGTAGTGAGCACATCAATGAAGCTAAATCCGCAGCAAGATATGGCGGTAAAATACGTCTCTGGTCCATGTCTGGTTCTAGCCGGTGCTGGGTCAGGCAAAACACGCGTAATAACTAATAAGATAGCGTATCTAGTACAAAGCTGTGGTTATAAGGCGAGAAACATTGCTGCCGTAACATTTACTAATAAGGCTGCACGTGAAATGAAAGAACGTGTAGGGCAAACCTTAGGTAAAAACGAGTCTAAAGGTCTTATGGTTTCCACTTTTCATACCATGGGACTCAACATCATACGTCGCGAGTACAAGGCGCTGGGTCTTAAAGCGGGCTTTTCCCTGTTTGATGATCAGGACCAAATGGCGTTGCTTAAGGAGTTGACCGAAAAGCAGCTCGATGGTGATAAAGATCTGCTGCGTTCATTACTTAGTGCTATTTCTAACTGGAAGAACGACATGTTGACTCCGGAGCAGGTCAAAGGCTCGGCTCGCTCAGAGCAAGAACAGCTATTTGCTCACTGCTATGAAATGTACCAAGTGCAAATGAAAGCCTATAACGCGCTCGATTTTGATGATTTGATTGCGTTGCCGGTTATTCTGTTAAAGAGCAATGAAGAAGTCCGCACGCGTTGGCAAAAGAGAATTCAGTATCTGCTGGTCGATGAGTATCAAGACACCAATACCAGCCAATACGAATTGGTTAAACTTCTGGTGGGAGAACGTGCACGATTTACGGTTGTGGGCGACGATGATCAGTCTATCTATTCATGGCGCGGCGCAAAGCCTCAGAACCTGATTCTGCTGAATAAAGATTTTCCTAATCTCAAAGTGGTGATGCTAGAGCAGAACTATCGCTCAACCAGTCGTATTTTGCGAGCGGCTAATATCCTGATTGCCAACAACCCTCATGTGTTTGAGAAATCGCTATTTTCTGAGATCCCTGATGGCGAAAAACTCAAAGTACTCAAAGCCAAAAATGAAGATCATGAAGCAGAGCGTGTGACAGGGGAGTTGATTGCGCATCGATTTGTTAATCGAACTGAATATCGCGATTATGCCATCCTATATAGAGGTAACCACCAATCACGGCTGATTGAAAAGGTATTGATGCAAAACCGTGTGCCTTACAAAATTTCCGGTGGTACTTCATTTTTCGGCCGTGCTGAAATCAAAGACATCATGGCGTACCTGCGAGTTTTGGTTAATCCAGATGATGACAATGCCTTCTTACGTATTGTTAATACGCCTCGTCGTGAGATTGGCCCTGCAACGTTGGAAAAACTGGTAGTTACGCCAATATGCGCGGTAAAAGCTTATTTGAAGCCAGCTTTGAGTTGGGCTTGGAACAGCATTTATCGGGGCGCGGTTTAGAGAACTTACGTCGATTCACTCAGTGGATCGTAACCATCGCCGATAATGCAGAGCGTGGTAATACCGTTGAAGCGGTGCGTTCGTTGGTGCGTGACATTAATTATGAAGATTGGCTCTACGAGACCTCTTCCAGTGCAAAAGCCGCAGAAATGCGTATGAAGAACGTGTCTGATCTCTATTCATGGATTGTCGCGGATTTAGAAGGCGATAATTATGATAAAGAAGAGAAGTCTTTAAAAGAGGTAGTTCAGCGCCTGACGCTTCGAGACATGATGGAGCGCGGTGAAGATGAGGATGACAGTGATGCCGTTCAGCTAATGACATTGCATGCCTCGAAAGGCCTTGAGTTCCCTTATGTTTATCTTATCGGCTCTGAAGAAGGCATCTTGCCACACCAAACCAGTATCGATGAAGATAATGTAGAAGAAGAAAGACGATTAATGTACGTGGGTATTACTCGTGCTCAAAAAGAGCTCACATTTACTATATGTAAAGAGCGAAGACAGTACGGTGAACTGATCAAGCCAGAACATAGCCGATTCTTAGATGAACTGCCGTTTGATGACGTCGAATGGGAGCAAGCGAAAAAAGTGGTTTCTGCAGAAGAACGAATGCAAAAAGGCCAGGCACATATTGCAAATATCCGAGCAATGTTTAATAAGAAATAGAAGTAAACAAGGGGGCTAATCAGCCCCCTTGTCGATCATTGAGTGGGTGACATTATAGTCCGGCAATCATATGCTCGATAGCATCAACGATTTCTTGATCAGAACAATCCATACAAGAGCCTTTTGCTGGCATTGCGTTGAAGCCATTAATTGCATGGTCTTTAAGAACGTCTTTACCTTGAGCAATACGAGGTCCCCAATCGGCTGCGTCACCTGTTTTAGGTGCGCCACTAACGCCAATAGAGTGACAGGCAGTACAGAAGGTGTTGTAAACGGTAGCGCCATCACGTGGGCCTGTAGGTTCAGCAACCACAGGCTCACTACCTGCTAAGTAAACATCACCCACTGGTTTAATACGCTCTGCGATAGCGTCATATTCTTCTTGGCTCACATCCGCTGCGAAAGAGGCAGTAGAAAAAGTTAGTGCAGCGAACAACACTGTTAAGATTCGACGAGACATATCCATTAAACTCACTTTACTATCCAACAAGGTAGCAAGTCGGTGCTTGCTATTCATTTATACGATTTTATTCTGCTTGCTGACTTAACGACTGTTAAATCAATGTAAACATTGGGTGATTATATCCTGTTAACTTGTTGCAATAAACCACAACTTTTCAGCTTCACGGGGTGAATCACATCGTAAAGCGACTATTTATTGCTTCAAAGTGCTGAAAAAGACAACAAACGAGAAAAAAAGTTGAAAAAGTACTTTACGACATAGTGTGATATACGTATTATTCCCATCCGCCGATAGGGCATGCGCCCGTAGCTCAGCTGGATAGAGCGTTGGCCTCCGGAGCCAAAGGTCGAAGGTTCGAATCCTTTCGGGCGCGCCATACGGATAAAATATTGGCAAAACATAATGGTGGCTATAGCTCAGTTGGTAGAGCCCTGGATTGTGATTCCGGTGGTCGCGAGTTCGAATCTCGTTAGCCACCCCATTATTTCGGTGACTTCGGTTTCCAGTTTTGATTTAATCGAAACGAAAACGTTCTGAAAAGAACATTGTCGGTGAATAGCGCAGCTTGGTAGCGCATCTGGTTTGGGACCAGAGGGTCGGGGGTTCGAATCCCTCTTCACCGACCACTATTTCAGTTATCGTTGTCAACGGTAACAAAACAAAATTTGTGGTGGCTATAGCTCAGTTGGTAGAGCCCTGGATTGTGATTCCGGTGGTCGCGAGTTCGAATCTCGTTAGCCACCCCATTTATTTTGGTAGTAACTTGCTTCCTTTTACGAAAAGACTCGTAATAAAACATCGTCGGTGAATAGCGCAGCTTGGTAGCGCATCTGGTTTGGGACCAGAGGGTCGGGGGTTCGAATCCCTCTTCACCGACCACCATTTAAGGCCTTGTCGAAAGACAAGGCCTTTTTCGTTGTTGCTTAATAGTCGCTTGTTGCCACTCCAATGTATTGAGAGTCGATATGCCAGCTGCTGCGAATCCTTTCATTACTCCCTCGCATGACTACAACTCTCTTGGCTCTAGATTATCGATATAGCGGCCTGAATGGATTGTTGATACGGTAGAAACCAGAACTGTGGACAAGATCGCAGTGAAAGCGCAGTTTTACCCGTTAAAACGGTGTATTTTTATTAAGATTACTCACCTAAGAAGCCAAAATAATCACACTCATATCTAGTGAATAACATTTCTGAGATTATCTTTAGATGGGAAATGGAGGTTAACTCTGTAATTGCTCTCAAAGCTAGTGATTTATCTAATCGTCCCACTCTTTGAATTACTCAATTGGAGATAGATTAAAATACTGTGTAATTAATTTATCTTAGCTCTAACAAGGCCAAATGTGATTAAGATCTAGAGTTTGGTGCTGAACTCTGTCATGTTACAAAATTTATGTTTCTATAGTGTTAAATTGTCTTAAGCATAACTATGCGCAATGTATTAGTCATAAATATTGTCGATAACGTGATCTGCGGCGTTTTATCTTCGTTATCTGGCACGAATTTCTGAGTGTACATCAACTTTTTGACTCAATATTGCCACTACTATATGTAATTAAACTGCATATATATTTATTTATGCTGCTTTAGATTTGCTCAAATTCGAATTTTTATCCTATTTTTGTTGCTTTTCTGTGAAAGATTTGCCAAATTGATGCCCTTATAAATAGTCAGCAGAAAATGCTGCCTAAGAATGGATTCAATTTTTCAGACAGGGGCAGAAAGCTGCCAAAGCAGTAGAGGTCTGGTAATGTCACTATTAGAAGTAAAAAACCTCGTATCGAATACCCATCACGCCATGGGGTACATGCCGCGGTTAAATCTTTGTCGTTCAATATTGAGCGCGGCGAAATAGTTGGTGTGGTTGGGGAATCCGGTGCTGGTAAATCAACAGTCGGTAATGCGGTTATTGATTTGCTCTCTCCTCCAGGCGTTATTGCTGGTGGTGAGGTTTTCCTAGATGGAGAAAAAATCTCTGGATTATCACCGGAAGCAATGCGCAAAGTGCGTGGTTCAAAAATCGGGTTTATATTCCAAGACCCAATGACCTCTCTCAACCCACTTTTTACCGTTGAGCAACAACTGAAAGAAACCATCCACGCTAATATGAAAGTGTCGGATGAAGAGGCCTATCAACGTTCACTTAATCTTATGAAGCAGGTTGGCATCCCACAGCCAGAAAACCGTTTGAAGCAGTACCCGCATCAGTTTTCTGGAGGTATGCGTCAGCGCGTCGTGATTGCTATCGCTCTTGCTGGTGAACCTGAGCTTATCATTGCTGATGAACCAACAACGGCGCTTGATGTATCCATTCAGGATCAAATTTTGACGTTGATTCGCGACTTGTGCATTAAAAATAATGTCGGTTGTATGTTGGTTACGCATGATATGGGCGTGGTCTCTAATGTTACCGATCGTGTGGCGGTGATGTATCGCGGTGATTTAGTGGAATTTGGTCCTACGTCAAAAGTGCTAGGTCAGCCTGATCACCCATATACGCGAAGCCTGATCTCTGCGGTACCACGTTCAGATGTGAAGCTCGATCGTTTCCCTCTAGTGAGCTATATCGAAGAAGCGCATGAGATGGAGCCGCTGGATATAAAAAATCACTGGTTAGGTCAAAGCCAAGATCAGCGAGATTATAGCGGTCCATTGCTGAATGTCGAAAACGTCAATCTGCGTTTTATAACCAAAGATTCATTATTTGAAAGTCGCCGCGAATATGTACAAGCATCAAATAATGTGAGCTTTGAAGTTCATGAGGGTGAGACGTTTGGTCTGGTTGGTGAATCCGGTTCGGGTAAATCGACAATCGCACGCGTGATCGCCGGACTGTACGCTCCTAACTCTGGCAAAGTGACGTTTGAGGGGATCGACCTTACGTCGTTGAAGTCAGAGAAAGAACGTCGTCCTATGCGTCGTCAAATGCAGATGGTGTTTCAGAATCCATATACCTCAATGAACCCGCGCATGAAGATCTACGACATCATCGCTGAGCCGATTCGCTTCCATAAGCTGACAGCGAATGAGAGCGAAAC
>ASHK01000219.1 GCA_000695745.1 Vibrio madracius
ATGACACCTTTAATCAGCGTGAGGTTAGGGCGCTTGAGGGCACGTTTTAGATAGGCATTGGATGTAGAAGCTCGGACCCACCATCAACGGTCATATGCATCGGACCAAAGCCTTCTTGCTGATAACCGTTGTAGTCTTGAGTTTCAGGGTAACCGGCTTCTTTGCCTGCATCGATAAAGGCTTGATAGAGTGGGTTACGAGTCATGTTATTGCCATTGCAAGTGCCAATTGGGCCGTCCCCACCACGATACTCATCGCTGCCACCATCCCAAGACTCTGCGCGGCGGAAATAGGGTAAACAAGACTGGTAGTTCCAACCTTTTGCACCTTGCTGTTCCCATTGGTCGAAATCACAAGCATGCCCGCGAACATACACCATTCCGTTAATGGATGAGCTACCGCCAAGCACTTTACCGCGAGGACAATGTAGCTTGCGTCCATCTAGACCCGCCTCTTCAGTGGTTTCAAATTGCCAAGCGTATTTTTCGGTGTTCATTGGGTAAGAGAGGGCTGTTGGCATCTGAATAAAAATACTTTTATCGCTGCCACCTGCTTCTAACAGTAATACAGAGTGCTCACCGCTTTCCGTTAGTCGGTCTGCCAAAACACAGCCAGCCGATCCCGCGCCGACGATAATATAATCGTAGCGTTGTTCCATAATCTGTCTCCGTAAACTCATCGTTAGGCGTAAGGGCTGACGTATTCGCCAAGCTCGATTAAAACACTTTTAGTTTGGGTGTAATGCCTTAAGGTCTCAGATCCATTTTCACGGCCAATACCAGAATGCTTATATCCGCCTACGGGCATTTCTGCTGGAGAATCACCCCAGGTGTTCACCCAGCAAATACCAGCTTGCATTTGATGAATAACGCGATGTGCTCGTGATAAATCTTGAGTGAAAAGTCCAGCGGCCAATCCATAATCGGTGTCGTTAGCGCGTGCAATAACGTCTTGTTCGTCATTGAAAGTAAGTACTGACATGACAGGTCCGAAGATCTCCTGCTGTACATGCGGCATGTTGTCGTCACAATCGACGAAGACCGTTGGCACGACGAAGTTACCTTTATCTAACCCATTTCCAGTCACCTGATAACCGCCAGTCAGTAGGGTTGCGCCACTTTTCTTAGCACTTTCAATGGCGTCTAAAACTTTAGATAGGTGTGTTGTTGAAATGAGGGCACCAACTTGAGTTTTGCTGTCCATCGGGTCGCCAACGATCAGTTTTTCGGTGCGAGATTTCAGTTGCTCAATAAAGGCTGAGTAGAGAGATTCATGTACAAAGACGCGGGTACCGTTAGTGCAGACCTCGCCTTGGGTATAGAAATTCGCGACCATAGCGGCAGACACTGCGTCATCCAGTTTAGCGTCTTCAAAGATGATCATTGGAGACTTACCGCCAAGCTCCATGGTGACGTGTTTAAGGGTTTGAGCACTATCAGCCATGACTTTCTTCCCTGTACCTGATTCACCGGTAAAGGAAACTTTGGCAATATCAGGATGTGCTGTCAGCATCTGACCAACCCGATGATCACCTTGAATCACATTGAACACACCATCTGGTACGCCCGCTTCACTATAGATTTCCGCAAGCTTCAGTGCGCTTAGAGGCGTTTCTTCCGAAGGCTTGAAAATCATGGCATTACCCGCCGCAAGTGCCGGTGCAGACTTCCACATAGCAATTTGAATCGGGTAGTTCCAGGCGCCAATTCCCGCGCAGATGCCTAAAGGTTCACGTCTGGTGTAGAAAAACTGATTCTCGCTAAGTGGTTGTTGCTCACCTTGCAGTGCTGGAGCGAGACCAGCGTAATATTCGATGACGTCGGCGCCCGTGGCAATATCCACTTCGAGGGCTTCTTGTAGAGGTTTTCCGGTGTCAGCTACTTCAAGAGCTGCGAGCTCATCATTGCGCTCACGCAGTAATGCCACGGCTTTGAGCAAGATTCGGCTGCGCTCGATGGGCGTCATTGCTGACCAAACGGCAAACCCTTTTTTAGCGGACTCGATAGCAAACTCGAGATCCTTTGGGCTAGCTTGGACAATCTCGGCTAATGGTTCACCATTGGCTGGATTATAGGTAGTAAAATATTCATCGGACGAGCATGTTGAGCTTGTCCGTCGATATAGAGTGTTTTCATATCCATTTGAAAGTCTAACTTTTGATTATTTTAATGAGTAAAAAAGTGAGCTGCTTATCGAGATAGTCGTTGATAATAAAACGCGCTTTGTCGGCATCGATACCTTCAGGTGTCAACGTTCCTCTGAGCCAAATACCGTCAATAAGTGCAGCTATGCCATTCGCAATAACGGCAGCTTGCTCTGGCGTAAACAGTGTGTTGAGTTCGATCTTTAGGTGCGATAACAGACGTTTTTCGTTAACACGCTGTAGGCGTTTGAGCTGAGGGTCATGCATCGAATAAGACCAAAATGCTAACCAAGTTTTCGCCACTTTGTTTTCTGCCTGAAACCCAACAAAGTTGGCATCAACAATGGCATTGATACGTTTGGCATGTTCTGTTTTGGGGATTTGACGCAGGTGGGAGGTCACAGTTTGAGAAAGCTGCCTTAGGATTTCTCGCATGGTCTCTTCAAGAAGGCCGTGCTTACCACCAAAATAGTGGTTGATGATACCTGTAGAGACACCGGCCTCCTTAGCAATTAACGAGATACTTGCGGCGTGCAAGCCCACACGATCTATAACAGACATGGCTGCTTGAACCAGTTGTGGTTTCCTGACTAATGGCATGCCAACCTTCGGCATTTGAGCTCCCTTTTATTTTTAATTGAACGTTCAGTTAAATATAAAATGCCTGAAAAAAGGTTTGAGTTCAAATTAAATCTCTCTTTTTGCGCAACCAGTAAGTAAATATTTTTTAACACAACTAAAGATTGGGTCTATCATTCGATACCAAAGAGACAGGTCAATAAAAGTGCCAAACCAAGTTGTATAGTTGATTATTGATGGTTAATGTATTTGATTTGGAATGAATGTTTTGGTTTGTAATTTATCTGGGAGTGAAAGATTTGGAATTTGGCTTCGTCGGAAAAAACCTATTGAGTAGTCTGGCTTGGTTAAATAAATATTTAGAGCACGAACTATTAAAGAGTAATGACGCAAGAGAGCGGCTAAGAACGGCAATTTGGAGAGGAGAAGTGGGCAGTTAAGAGAGTCTCTACTGCCCATTGCGTTAGTGTTTAAATGAAGTCTTTACGCATTGGGGTAAAGTTATCAATTAGGATACCGGCTTTTAAGCACTTACAGCCGTGCATAATATTTGGCACTTTATAAACAGTATCTCCCGCTTTGACGATTTTTGTCTCTTCACCTACCGTGAATTCAAATTCACCAGAGACAACATAGGTAATTTGCTCGTGAGGGTGGTTGTGCATTGGTGCAACCGTTCCATCTTCGAAGTGCACTTCGACGGTCATCATGTTTTCACAATGCGCCAACACTTTGCGGCGTAGGCCGCCACCTTGATCTTCTAATGCTACATCTTTGTTGTATACGAACATTGCTGTTTCCTCTAAATCAGGTTTAAACCGCCTCTAATAGGGCAAGTCTTTGGTTGTGATCATCTAATAATTGGCGTGATGCGACTTTTGCAGAGTCTGCATCGCCAGTCATAATTGCGTCGTAAATATCCCCATGCTCTTCAATACAGAATCGCCCGCCCACGGCAGCTTCATCGATAAAAGTCTTAAACAGCGATTCAAGAATATTGGCAAAAGGGACGTAAAACGGATTAGCTGTCGCTAAGAATATCGTTTTGTGAAAGGCATGATCGTTATGTGTCCACGCTGTGTAGTCGTGATTAAACGCGGCCTGTTTCATGTTTGAAATACAGACAGACAGTGCCTTGCGATGCTCGATAGAGGCATTTCTCGCTGCCATGGAGCAGGCTTCTGGTTCAATCGCTTTTCGAAGTCCCAAAAATTGGGTGAGGAAGCGTTGGACATTATCAGTGTCTTTTACCCAGTCAAGAAATTGAGGGTCGAGAAAGTGCCAATGGTGACGAGCGGTCACATTGGTGCCGACTTTAGGTTTTGACTCGATTAAGCCTTTGGCAGAAAGCAGTTTAGTGGACTCACGAAGTGCAGTACGGCTGATGCCAAACTTCTCACACAATTCCAGCTCACTTGGCAATTTTTCGCCTTCTTTTAGTTCACCAGTAAGGATTTTACTGGCAATTTCTTTTGCGACTTGAACGTGAATTCTTCTACTAGAGTCTGCCACGGTATGGAACATAGCCATAGTTCTGACCTTGTTGATTGTTAGACACACACATTATTCAAAGTAACGTATGATGATTAAATAATCATACAATACCACTTAAAAGAATCAACGAAAAAACAGTGATAGGTCGAGAAACGAGGGAAAAAGCTCAGATTATGTGATAGCGAACACGTAAAAGCGGGGAATGGCACAAAACGTAGAACATTTACACCGAATAAATGCGATCTATCACATCTATTCCAGAAAGTTTAGTGATAGAATAGCTGCTAAAATAATACATAAACACTTTAAGTAAGCGATAAAGATATGTCAGGTAAGTTTAATTCTATTACGGGTTCAAAGCGCAGCATCCACGTACAAGTCGCTCGTGAGATTGCCCGGGGTATTCTTTCAGGTGATTTGCCGGAGCGCTCAATTATTCCAGGCGAAATGGCGCTGTGTGAACAATTTGGTATTAGCCGTACGGCACTTCGTGAAGCGGTTAAGCTTTTGACATCAAAAGGCTTACTTGAGTCTCGACCTAAGATTGGTACTCGTGTTGTCGATCGCGCTTATTGGAACTTTCTCGACCCACAGTTAATTGAGTGGATGGACGGACTGAATGATGTAGAGCAGTTCTGTGCTCAGTTCCTTGGACTACGCCGCGCTATTGAACCGGAAGCGTGTGCATTGGCGGCTAGATTTGCGTCTGCAGAACAACGTATTGAATTATCTGCGACTTTTCAGGAAATGGTAGAAGTTTCTAAAGAAGAAAATTTCGAGCAGACTAAATGGTTGGATGTTGATACTCGTTTCCACAGCTTGATTTTTAATGCGACGGGCAACGACTTCTATCTTCCATTCGGCAACATTCTGACCACCATGTTCGTTAACTTTATCCAGTTCTCTTCAGATGGCGGCTCTACGTGTATTGATGAACACCGAGCTATTTACGAGGCGATCATGGCAGGTGATAGTAACAAGGCTCGAGAAGCGTCGGCAAATCATCTACGTGAAGAAAACCACAGGCTTCCTGTCGCAAGCTAACACCGATAGGTGGCGCTTGTTAACAAATTGGGAAAAAAGGCGGCATATAAGCTGCCTTTTTTGTATCCAAAATGCACCATTGTGAAATTTCTATTGATATAATAATACAAAATGTCAGTTGGAGACTTCACATGCCTCACGCGCTTCTACCCAATATCACGCAATTTCTATGTAGCGTTGATCCGTTCGATAAACTTCCCAAAGAGCTGGTTCGTAAGGTCGCTGCAGAAATAAAAATCACCTATTTGGGTAAGGGTGAGGTGATTGACCCATGTAACGGGCAATCTGGGCTTAGTGGAGAAGGGGAGAATTTGCCGAAAAGCCAACAGAAGTTTCTATATGTCATTCGAACTGGCTCTATGGAGCAACGCAAAACCGATGGTGTGCTTCGCGCAAGACTGGGAAGTGAAGATTTGTTTGGCTTTACTTTTCTCGATGATCAAGTTTCTAAAGAGGCGGGTTATCAAGCGGTTGCCATCGAAAATACGCTTCTATATTTAATCCCTCATTCTACGCTTGAAACCATCTTTAAACGTAATCCAGAGTACGCGGAACACTTTGCTTCTCAAGCGCAAGTTCGCCTTAAATCTGCACTAGATGTTGTTTGGTCCAATAAAGAAAAAGGTCTGTTTATTAAAAAGGTGTCTGACGTGGCGAGTGGAGTCATTGCGATTGTTGATGCCTCTATGTCGATTAAAGATGTCGCACACGAAATGCGAGTTGTTAAACGATCTTCAACTGCAGTGGTGTGTGACAACGGCAAGTTAGTTGGCCTGATGACGGATCGTGATATGACCAAACGAGTCATCGCAGAAGGCCATGATAACAGTGCTCCGATTAGGGATGTGATGACGCCTAATCCACTAACAGTCAGCCCAAACGATCTGGTTTTGCATGCCGCATCATTGATGATGCAACATAATGTTCGGGGTTACCCGTTGTTTCTGAGGGTAAAGTGGTGGGCCTGCTGACCACTTCGCACTTGGTGCAGAATCATCGCATGCAAGCGATATTTCTTATCGAAAAAATCAAATACGCTACCAGTGTTCGTAACATGGCGAGTTTCACCACGGAACGTCAGGCCATATTTGAAGCTCTAGTAGAAGGAAATGTCGCACCTGAGATCATAGGTCGGGTAATGTCGATGATTATGGATGCGTACAATCGTCGAATTATTCAGATTGCGATTGATAAACTGGGGGAGCCACCATGTCATTTTTCGTGGATAGTTGCAGGCTCTCACGCTCGAAATGAAGTTCACATGCTTTCGGACCAAGACAATGCAATCATTCTTAGTGATGAGGCGACCGAGAATGACAAAGTCTACTTCCGCCACTTATCACAGTATGTCTCAAATGGGCTTGCTGCTTGCGGATATCATTTGTGTCCAGGTAAATATATGGCAGCTACGCCCAAATGGTGTCAGCCATTGTCGACATGGAAACACTATTATAAAAAATGGGTATCGAACCCTGAGTACGAAAGACTGCTGAATATCAGCGTGTTCTTGGAAATTCGCTGCGTTTATGGTGAAGCGAGCTACGCCGATATATTACGCGATGAACTTCACTCCAACATTCGTAGCAACCGTGAGTTTTTAGGGATCTTGACTCGAGATGCTATTAATACGTCACCCCCTCTTGGTGTTTTTAACAGCCTAGTGCTGGAAAAACAGGCGAGAACAAGAAAACTCTGAATATAAAAAAATACGCGATAAACCTCGTTATTGATTTAGCGCGTATTTACGGTCTTGCCGTAGAATGCGACTCGTCGAATACCGACGAACGATTCACTCAAGCCAATGAGCAAGGCATGTTAAGTGATGAC
>ASHK01000220.1 GCA_000695745.1 Vibrio madracius
GATCTGATCAAGAATCTGATTGGATTGTGAATAATCACCCAGAATACTGGACTTAAGAACGAGCGTTTTAGACATTTCATTACCTTGTTATGAGAAACACAGAGTGGTTTGTGTATCAGTGGTGCTAGTCTAATCCGCACAATAAATCATGATAAGTTGGTCACGCTGAGTAAGACGTTCGAATTCTTTGAACAAAGAACTCGAGTCTAGCGATTCATTATCGCCTCCTTTGTTTGCTGCGTATGACGGCATGTGGCATCAATTACTTTTTGTCGGTTTAGGCTAAGCGCATTTTTATGTAATCCAAAAATAACTTGGTTCGAGTGTGTTCATAATCCAATTTAGGGTAGTAGGCGTAAACGGTGGAATCCATGGTTTGTATTTCAGGAAGCACCCTGACTAATGCTCCGGCTTTGACATCTTCTTTGATCATAATGTCATTACTAATCAATACGCCCATGCCACTTTTGGCGGCATAAAATAACGCTTCAGGTTGGTAGTAGCAAAATTGCCGGACAGCAATACGCGTTGTGTTTTGGATATTCGGTATTCTCGTTGGGGACGTTCGCCCCAAATAAGAATGTTATGTTGTCTAAGTTCATCGATGGATTGGGGGGCGCCAAATTCAGCGATGTAACAGGGAGCGGCATAAAAGCCGATTCGCTGTTCAAACAGTGGCGTTTGTCTCATACTCAGGCTGTTCAAACTATCGAGTTCACGACTAATAAAGACATCGAGGTTAGTGTCAGGCAATTGACCTGGAATGGTGGTCGTTAACTGAATTCGAATATCGGGATATTGTGTTAGGAAGTCGTTTAAATACTGAACCAGAAATTTCGAACCCACCGCGACGGTAGCCCGATTTTCAACAAACCTGCAGGGGTTTCATTCACCGAACGAGTTTCATCAATAATGGATTGAAACCTATCTAGGGAATCTTTTGAACGTTGATAAAAGAGTGCTCCTGCCTCTGTTTGAGTCACGGAGCGAGTGGTCCTTTTAAGAAGCTGAACGCCGATACGTTCTTCGAGCCAATGGATGCGTTTGCTGACGGCTGAACTGGTAGTATTCAGTCTTCTTGCAGCGCCATTAAAGCTGCCTTCTTCTACCACACGAATGTAAGTATTTATGCATGACATCCAGTCCATAGATGCTCCTAGATTATTTCCTATTAGGACGTATTCTGTTTCCTTTATAGTGTATTATCAATGATTCATACGCAATATAGAATGTGTGTATGAACATAAATGACCATAAACCTTTTAATAAAGCCCCCATGTTTCTGGCAATGATGATCATTGCAACCGGACAAGTTGGCGTGAGCATTTACTTACCTTCACTTCCCTTGATTAGTGAAGCGCTTTCTATTAGCGATGCCGAGGCGCAAATGCTGGTGACGCTGTTTTTGGTGGGTTTCGGTCTCTCTCAACTTTTTTATGGACCTTTGTCTGATGCGATTGGTCGACGCCCGGTGTTCATCCTAGGACAAGGTGTTTATTTAGTCGGTACGTTGTTATGCATAGCGTTAAACGAACATTTTACCGCGCTAGAAATAGGTCGATTATTACAGGGACTGGGTGCAGGAAGCGCTTCAGTATTAGGACGGAGCGTGCTCAGAGACAGTTATGATGGCGGGCAACTTACCAAAGCGCTGTCGTATATTTCTGTGACGGCTTCAGTGATGCCTATTATTGCACCTGTCTTTGGTGGCTGGATTGCTTTTCACTTAAGTTGGGAAGCAGTGTTTGTTTTTGTCCTAATTTATTTGGCGGCCATCTTCACGTTGGGCTGGTTTATCTTACCTGAAACCCTGCCCTATGCTCCACGCAAGTTTAAAATAGCCGAAGTGATTAACGGTTATTCAAAGCTTATTGTTAACCCTCAGGTGATAGGTAGTGCAAGTTACAACTGGATTAGCTATCTAGCTGTGGTCGTTTCCCTAAGTTTGTTCCCATTCTTAATGCAAAATCAACTCGGTTTAACGGCTGCTGAGTATGGGATCGTGATGATCATTCCGTCAGCCGGTCTTATGGTAGGGAGTGTCTCGCTCAATATCCTCAACCGATATTTTTCGAGCAATTGGATTTTGTTCCTAGCTATTATTATTAAGTCACTATCGGGTCTGTGGCTGCTGATGACAGATATGACGGTGTTCAACCTAGTATTCGCGTTTACATGGCTCACCATCGCTCAAGGACTGTCGTTTCCAATTTCGATTGCGCTGCTACTTGGTCCACATAAGGAAAATGCCGGTTCGGTCTCGGCATTATCAGGTTCAATTCAAATGGTTATTGCGGGTGTATTTGGTGGATACCTTGTCGAACGATGGGTGACAAGTCAAATGACACTTGGGAGTTTCTACATGGCATCGGCATTGATGATGTCTGCGGTACTCCTAATGGGGCAAATACGACGTTACGCCAATAAGCCGGTGAGCATGGAGTCGATGGACAAGTAATAGGAAGTCAAAACGTAATCGCTCCTAAGTTGTTCATTTGCCTTAAAATCCATTGGCTTCGCTGACGAACATATTCGGTTAGAGGAACAGGCTTTATGCGATAAGGGTTTGGGAGTACTACCGCTAATCGTGCCGCTTGGGTTCTGGTGAGGTGTTTTGCTGAATGGCCATAATAGTGTTCACTGGCGGCTTCGACACCGTATAATCCTGGCCCAAATTCGATAACGTTTAAATACACTTCCATAATACGTTCTTTCCCCCAAATGAGTTCTAGAAGCAATGCAAGATACAACTCATAAGCTTTACGGACATAAGTGTGGCTAGGAAACAGAAATACATTTTTTGCCGTCTGTTGAGTTATGGTACTCGCTCCTCGTGACGGGGCGCCTTTTTCTGACAACACACTAAATAACGCATTGAAATCAACACCAAAATGATAAGGAAAATTTTGGTCCTCAGACGCAATAACTGCAAGTGGCATATTAGGGTTAATTTGAGACAGAGGTACCCATGTATGAGCGGTATGAGCAGGATACCCCTCTGGTGGAGATAGTGTCCGAGCGATTTTCCAGCCCCAAATCGGAGGGTTAACAAACTTAAGAAAGATGACTAACAGAATCGGAACGCCGATTAATATCAAAATGAGATTAATAAGAAGCTTCTTTATCATTGGTTTTATTGAGTTATTCCGCGATTCGATATGGCTTCAGTGTAGATTCTATTTGCCTCAGGCGCAAAACCTGCTGCGAGGAATTGACCTATTGGCATCAGCAATATAGTGTGAACTTACGATAGATTCAGTCGTCTAAACCTCAAAATCTTACTCGAGAAAGGAAAGAGTATGTTAGTTAGAATTAAGCCGTATCTACTGGCTGCGTGTCTCACCGC
>ASHK01000221.1 GCA_000695745.1 Vibrio madracius
TCGAATAATGAAGGTTTTTATTCGGTTAGTCAGTAAGCCCATGGTTTTAGTTACTTTAATCTCGACCGGATAACGCTCTGAGGCAACGGAAATCGACAGTTCTTTACCACTGAATGCCGTTTGATTTCGATCCAGCATTATGTTGGATGAGCCAGGGAAAGACATAGTCACTCGCGCATCATTGTTATAAGGCTCTATCCACCAGCCGAGGATAACTCTGGGGTTAATTGTTCCGATTACGATTTTTTCTCCACGATAAACCGCCAAGGCAAAGGAAAGATCTCGACGAAACTCTGTAACATGGAGACGGGCAAATATCACATCATCGACTTGTCTAGCGTCCCAAAATGCTTCATCAATTAGGCGTTCGTGTTGACCGAAATTGCTGCAGTAATTTGGATCCTCATTTACCGTATTAGCAATCACAATACCTCGAATGCCCACGCTGTTGAAAACATGGTGAGCCAATGCAGTCTGAGTTTCAGGTGGACATTTTTTATCGATAGGTATGGAGCGCAGCTCTGTCTCGATCATCGATAACTGTTTGTCGATACGCTCGATCATCAGTTCAGCATCGCAACTTAGCTCTTCGCGAAAGGTCATCATTTGATAGACGCAGCCAATCAGCAGAGTGTAAAGAAAAATCAGAGAGAGGTTTTGCCAAGTCCGTCTGGTTATCATAAGTATCGATAAAAAGGATATGAAGACGGAGAATCATAACATTTGACTAATGTCGGTTTCTTTATCTCAACTCAATATTGCACCCTCAAGTTTCTCAACTATCGAGAATTTTTACTGAATTTCTTCAATTTCTTGGCGACTAATATTGAGTGATTCGAGAAATTCTTGGTGAGCATCAGGCTGCATTTTTTTCAAATTGGCGATGCCAGTTCGCCATATCTTGTTCGTCAAACCCTGAGTGTTTCATGATTTCTACCCACTGGGCCTTGTTCATGGAGTTGGTTTCCAACAGATTCGGCTCCTCTAATGCAGTCAGAATCGCTCTTTGCTGATGGCGTAATGCGGTTATCTCGCGTTCTAAAGCGTCAAACTGTTCTCTTAACGTTTGCTCTTGAACTTGCTCACTTTGTTTATCAAGCAACAACCCGATTTCTTGAATAGGCAACCCAAAAGAGCGGTATGAAAGAATGTTTTTTAAACGCGTAATCTGTTTATCACCGTACCATCGATACCCATTATCAGAGCGGTGAGCGGGTGATAACAATCCAGCTCGCTCATAATAAAGAACCGTGGTTCTAGACACATGGCATTCACGTGCAAGTTGCGTAACGGTTAGCATGGTTGTTTAGCCCTCTTCACGATGAATCTCGGAACCAATACGCTCAAGAACAACAAAGCAACACCAATGAGCGCAAGTTGATTTGGCACTTCTGAAAATAGTAGATAACCAATAGCCATAGCGTAAACGATTTTTATGTATTCGACGTTAGAAACAACATTGGCTTCGCCATATTTATAAGCGCTGACTCCGACAGCAGTAAAAAGCGCCGTCGAAACCAGCGCTAATGCGATTCCTTTTGTCACTGGTGACCAGCTCGATATATCTATGACACGAGCGACTTCAATATGGATTTTGTTAGACATCTTAGGCCCCATTTAAATAAGAGCACGAAGCCTAAACCCTATACCTATAGACGGGTCAAACCTTTGACACCCCAATTTAGTGTGAAGCGCTACGAACTCGCGGTTCGTTTCTGCATTCTCTCAGCACGCTCTGCTTCTTGTTCCACCAAGATTTTTTCATGTGCTTTAAAGAAAGGTAGGTAGATAAAATACGAATTGAGCATCGCAAAACCGACCATTAACGCGTTAATCACGCTGCCATTAGCGGCCCACGCGGCACCGATAGGCGCAGGAACTGACCAGGGAATCATCAACACAACGCGATCAAGAATCTCAGCCGACGTAAGAAACCAAGCTAAGGTTGCGTTAATCATAGGCACCACTACAAACGGCACCAAAAACAATGGATTCATTATGATGGGAAAACCAAAAAGAATGGGCTCATTAATATTAAAGATCGCGGGAATCGCACCAACTTTACCTACGGACTTCAATTGGTTAGAGCGGCTTTTGATGGCTAAATAGACCAATGGCAAGGTAGACCCCACCCCACCAACCAGCAAGAAGAAATCCCAAAAGGCTGGCAGATAAATATGCGGCAATACCGCCTCTCCCGCTTCCAAAGCCGTTTGGTTTTCGAGTAAATTCGACATCCAAAATGGATTCATAATGCCTGTGATAATCAACGCCCCGTGGATACCCATAAACCACAGAAGCTGACAAATTAATATTGATACCAATACTGCTACTAGGCTATCTGAAGCTAGCACCAATGGCCTAAATAACTCTTCAATCAATTGAGGGAAATGAACACCAAATTGAGCTTCTAATGCAACGTTAAACGTTGAAATAGTGCTCAAAATAACAAAAATCGGTAATCATCAATTTGAAGCTTTGAATGGTCAAAATTGGGACATCTTCAGGCATATTGATGTACCAACCTTTACGAATGAAGAGCCTCACCACTTCAATAGAGTAAATACTAGCGATCAGTGCGGTAAATAGCCCAGCGCCACCTAAATATCGTACGTCCTCTTGGCCATTCAAATAAAACCCAGCGAGCATGAGAAACGCCATACAGCCTGTAAGTCCTGATAACCGTTCTGGTAACTGATAGCTTTTGGCCAGGCTGGCTGATACCCCAAACGA
>ASHK01000222.1 GCA_000695745.1 Vibrio madracius
ATCGGCAATGTCAAATCCAGATGGCACAGTTAGAGAGTGTATATTCTCGCGTCTTGGGACTGGAACGGTATGATTTGCTACGAATGTACACGTTAACCCTGTGCGCTCTGCCGCCCTACAGATAGTTTCACGAATTACCTTTGGACACGCATCCGCATCCACCCAAATTTTAACCATTGCTCTGCTCCAACTTAGCCAGTCTTGTCATCAGTAATGCGACTTGTTGTTCAAGTTCTTTCACTCTTAGCTCTAACGGTTGCACTTCAGGCTCTGCTGCTACTTCGACTTTTGGAACATGTTGGCTGCTTTTCCACGATTTGATCACGGTAATAAGTGCTGGCATAGGGACTTTGGTCTTCAAACGCGCTTTTACCAACGCAACGGTAGGCTCCTTGCCTTCTGCATGCAATGAGTTTAACGCGGCTTCAATCTCTGCTGAGACATCTTTCGTTAGCATGATTTTTTCCAGTCAATAAGGGATAGCCAAATAGTACCTTATTGATTAAGAGCTGGGTATAGAAAAGCATAAAGTGATGTTTGTCACACTTTGATTTTGACGTCTTTATCAGTCGTCGAGCTAAAATGGAAAACCCGTGTGCGAGATCTCTCACAGCATCTGTGAGATAAAGAGAAAAAATCGCGAGAAATTTGGAAGTGATTTGTTTTAAGTTGTTGTAAATAATGGTTTTTAACCAGATTGAAACAATTAAATTCAGAAAAAATTGAGTTTTCTGCATTGCTCAAAAACGGCAATCGAGTAAATTAGAACCTGTCGGAAGGATGCTGACACGGAACAGGAAAGACATAGGAAGGTCATCTTCAGGAAAGAAGATTTGGTTACCAAGGGAAACGTAACCAGCAAGGAAGTTAGGATAGCGCGGGATGCGAACAATCATCAGGAAGATGATTTTAAAGGAAAAGGATACACTCAGGAAGAGTGAAGGAACCCCATCAGGATGATGGTCAAGGACACCGCTCAAGGAACAAGTGAAGCGAGCTGACTGGGATGGTTAGCGTCATTGGATGAGATGGACACCGCTAGGACGGCGACGAATGGATATAGCTGAAGGATTCAGCCACTATTACGGATGATGCATGGAGCATTTTTTAGTAGCCGGACTGCTGCGAGTAAGACTATAGCCCCAATACGCAAGTGTTGGGGCTTTTCTTATATCTGAGATCAATAAATCTCATGCAATCACTTGTTATAGTCTGCACGCGAAATCAAAGGAATGTAATAACGTTATGACGATCGCTACGCTACGGACAGTATTAATCCCCTATACCGACCATCTTGAGTCGGATTTTCTTATGCTTAACGTGTGTGCCAAGAATCGAAAGCATATGAATGGCCCTCACACATTGGCAAAAGCACGCACTATTTTTCAATCGATATTAAGCGACCCTGATATTTATGCCATGGCGGTATTGGATATTCGAACTCGAGACTATCTTGGCCATATCTTTGTTAATAGGCACGCGAGCAGTGAAGGTGAACTGGGGTATATCTTCGACAAACAGTATTGGAATAAAGGTATTGCCACGGAAGTGTTGCGCGCGTTTATTCCTGATGTAGTTGCTAGCTTAGGGTTAAGTAAGTTGACCGCAAATGTCGATACTGACCATGAGCCTTCCATTAGATTGCTTCAGAAACTTGGTTTTGAGCAAATAGGCCATGCCAAAGATGAACACGGCCGCTATTTGATCTTTCAATCTATATTCGGTGAGGCGGCAGGTGAAAATTCAGAACATGAAAGCCTTTCATCAACAGCTTTCCTTGATAGTAATCATCGCCTAGGCTGAAAACTCAAATTCATAAATAGTATGCCAACCCCACCTGCCGTTGGCATCTCTCAATCTATGTGAGCCGAACGACACGCTGAGCATCTGCAGGTCAAGTTCCTTACATCGCCGACTCACCGCAACTTTCGCAATTTCGCCTTGACGTCTTTGTTGCCAGAACAGAAAACAAAACAGGCTTAATGCTAAGATCATTAGTAAATGATCGATCACCGTTGGTTCTCCTTAGTGCATTCGACCCTGTGTGGCACTTTGCTGCAATGCAACTAACGCCTGTGCCAGTTCAGGGGAAGGGCTAGAGTGTAGTAGTGGTAACAGTACCAATCGTAAACTTGGCATCATAACCAAATCAGCGAACAGCTGGTTGAACAGAGTTTGGTTTCCTGTTTGCGCTAGTCTAATCAGAAATTGCTCCGCCAATGCTGGTGTGGTTAACGGTAACCAAGAACGGCCAGCAATGGCGATTAGGATTTCTTGATGGCTGAGTGTTGGACTTGCCAAAATAGTCGAAATCAGTGACTCAAGTTGTTCTGGTTTACCGCCTGATAAGGCGCGGACATACGCTGAGAGGAGAAACAGATCAGCGTGTTGTGTCTCTAATTCTCTTTGCGCCAATTCAAACAAGGTATCAGAAACTTTAGCTGGAAGGCTGATATGCTCTAATGCTCCTAACAGTGCATATCTTGGCTCGTTAGCAATATGACGTAAGCTGGTTCTTACCAGACGATTATTGTCGTCAGTATTGAGACGCGCGGCGATGTCTGTAATTCCCTGTAGACCAACCGTTTGCCAATTATCCCAACCCAATTTACCCGCAAAATACTCCTGCGCATGTGTGTAGTATTGACTAGTGGGTAATGCTAACTCAGCGCGAAGTAAACTATGAAAAACGGCAAGTTTGTCGTCTTTGGGTTTGAAAGTAAACGGGTTGTTGGCGAGCTTTTGTTGCTGCTCCTCAGTCATTTCTTTACTCAAACGAGTGCCCATGGCTTCCATGACAAACTTCAGAAATTGACCCACATCCGCTTGGCTAAGGAGGCCGCGTTCATCGAGATTAAACTTCAAAAACCATATCCAAGGCTGTTTCTCCGCATTCCAATAAGCAATCGCAAACTGAGCCTGTCTTTGAATCGGATATGGGTACGGTTGGCTTGCTTGTTCAACGTTGGCAAATTGTTCATTGTCGATGCGTTGAACTCGTCGAGAAATATCATAAATATGATACTCGCAGCCGCTGTTTACCAGAAGGTCCGACAAAGTATGAATGGTATCCATGGAGTAATTCCTAGTACGGTTTGGGTATAGAACAATAGATGGTATTCTATCGCGAATTTTCAAGTCATTGGTTGCCAATTTCATTGAATGATGAGACCACAACCTAACGAACGGCCTATTTACCATGAAGTTATTGCTCGTAGAGCTAAAAGAATTGCTTAAAAAACACGCACTGTGGCAAACCCAAGCGCCAACAGCGAGTGCAATGAGCAGTGAACAACCTTTTTCTGTCGATACCTTGGAGCCCCATGAGTGGCTACAGTGGGTGTTTATTCAGCGTATTGAATCTATGATAGAACTAGGGCAACCCTTGCCAAAAGGGTTTGAGATAGCTCCTTACTTCGAAGAAGTCTGGAAGCTGAGTCCGGAGTATCAAGAAATTATCCTAGTATTGAAAAAAATGGATGGTAGTGCGAAATGACTGATATCGTAGCTTTACCTGCCGTCGAACCACTCGAGATCGTTTATCAAGATCAATATTTAGTCGCGGTAAATAAGCCAGCAGGCATGCTTGTGCATCGTTCGTGGCTAGATAAAAACGAAACGCGTTTTGTCATGCAAACACTACGTGACCAAATTGGTCAGCACGTGTTCCCACTTCATCGCTTAGACCGTCCAACGTCTGGTGTGTTGTTATTTGCTTTGTCGAGTGAAGTAGCTTCACAGGCAATGCCGATGTTTGCTGAGCACAACATTGAAAAAACCTATCACGCCATCGT
Organism: Vibrio madracius; assembly: GCA_000695745.1. Taxonomy (GTDB): domain Bacteria; phylum Pseudomonadota; class Gammaproteobacteria; order Enterobacterales; family Vibrionaceae; genus Vibrio; species Vibrio madracius. Next base: position 3,795 of record ASHK01000222.1, read on the forward strand.
TCGTGGTTGGATTAATGAAGGCGACGTTCTCGATTACCCTCTGAAAGTGGAACTCGACAAGATCGCGGATAAATTTGCGTCGCAAGACAAAGAAGCGCAGCCTGCTGTCACGGCTTATCAGCCACTGGCGTCGGTAGAAGTGCCTTATTCAACGGGACGATTTCCAACTAGCCGTTATTGCTTAGTCGAAATGAAGCCAAAAACAGGACGAAAGCACCAAACTCCGTCGACATATGCACCATTTAAGTCATCCAATTATCGGTGACACCAGCCATGGTGATGGGAAGCATAACCGTTTGTTTCGTGAACATTTTGATTCACATCGCTTGTTGTTGCACGCTTCAGAGCTGAAGTTTGTTCACCCAATCACA
>ASHK01000223.1 GCA_000695745.1 Vibrio madracius
AGATATCTTTTCTTTCAATTAATTACGAGTGGCATTGGCCACTCGTAATGAAAAATGGTCTTAGTTGAATTGCGTCATATGGTCGTTGAGCTGTTGTCGATATGAATCTGCAATCTCTTGATACATAAGGACATTACTTTCAACTGGCATAACAGATTTTGCTTCATCAATCTTGATAGTATTTAAGCAAATGTCATCAATATCGGTGGGTTGATAGAGGTTTTCGTGAGCCCAGCAGGCCTGAATTGCGGCGCCTACTGCTGCAGCTTCCGTTGAGAGTGGGCTCCAAAGTGGTAGATTGGTGACGTCAGCTATCAATTGTCGCCAGGCTTGGCTCTTTGCGCCACCACCAATAACACAAGTCTTATCAAAGGTTACGCCTGCACTTTTCAACACATTAGCCCCTAAATTAAGGTTGAAAGTGACGGCTTCCACTGTTGCTCTTAGCAGATTGGCTGGAGTGAGATTAGTCGCGGTGATGCCTTGTATGGCTCCTTGTGCACTAGGTACGTTGGGTAAACGGGCACCGTTAAAAAATGGTAAGCATGTCAGACCATCGGCACCAATAGGGCTGGAATGGAGTAGTGTGTCAAACTCGTTGATGTCGCCATTAATTAAGTTAAGCACTTGATTGTTTGCTGTGGTGACATTCATTGTACTTGCTAAAGGTAAGTAACCATTGGTTGAAGAGCAAAATGCATTTAAGTCAGGATGTTCTCTGCTGTCAATTTGCTTATAGCTATGTGAGAACAGTGTCCCGGATGTACCTAGGCTAATCGTGAGTTGACCCGTTCCAACATTACCGGTTCCTATAGCGGCCATCATATTGTCACCGCCTCCGGAAGAGACAATAACACTCGAATTAAGTCCAAGTAGTTTGGCTGCGGAAGTGCAAAGTTTGCCTGCGACTTCTTGAGATTCTATGACATCAGGCTGTTCGATCTCATGGTCGAATTCTATTAAGGATAATATCTCTTTATCCATTGATTTTAGGTAAGTATTAAACCACCCAGTCCCTGAAGCGTCGCCCGGTTCTATCGTGAATCGACCCGTTAAGCGCCAGTTTAGATAATCATGTGGCAACATGACTTTGTGAATTTTTCGGAAACTTAAAGGGTCATTTTCTTTGACCCACAGCAACTTACCTAATGAGAATGCCACTGGGACTTGAATGCCTAATTGGTCTACGAGGTGGAGCCCATGCGATTGTACGAAGTCGCTCAGAGCTGCTTGGGGTCGAGTATCACACCAAAGTAATGCATCTCTGACTACATTATTGTCGTGATCCAGCAGAACTAAACCGTGTTGCTGTCCCGAGACACCTATCCCTTTTATTGCAGTTCTGTGCTGTTCAATACCTTTAAACGCTTGATTAATAGAACTAACTAGGGCGTCAAACCACTCTTCTGGGTTTTGCTCTCTTTGTCCCAATTGCTCCATTATTGTCGAGTGCTGAGTATAACCCTGGCCCAGAATCTGACCGTCTTGCCAGATGATCGCTTTCGTTCCTTGGGTACCACAATCAATGCCAATATACATTTTCTAATCCTTTCTAATTTGTTTAATTTGTGATCTAAGACAAACATTGAGTGCAAAGTAATCGAAAATCGAAACTTTCGATTGAAATCGGTAACACATGATACATAAAATCATAAGCATTCGAAAGATAATGTGTAAGATTCTGAAACTGATTTAATGAAAAGGTATTGAGATGCTTAGTATTGCTGTTAAATCGAACAATAAACTTGAGATAGCCCAAATTTCGAAACCTACTTTGAAAAAAAGTTCGGTACTTGTGAAGGTGAACGTTTCTGGTTTGTGTGGTTCCGATTTACCAAGAATCTTCGATGATGGTGCCCATTTCTATCCAATAGTGTTGGGCCACGAATTTTCTGGTGAAGTTGTTGAAGTTGGAGTTGATGTGAGTCGGGTAAAGGCTGGCGATCGAATTGCCTGTGCGCCCTTAGTGCCATGTGGTGATTGTCCGCAATGTCAAAAAGGTCGATATAGCTTATGCAAAGACTACAGCTTTATTGGTTCCCGGGTGCAAGGTGGAAATGCAGAATATGTGGAAGTCCCTGAAAAGTGTTGTTTTGTACTAGATGAATCAGTGTCATCGATTGAAGGGGCGTTTTTTGAGCCATTAACGGTAAGCCTTCATCCGATACTCATGGCTGGTGGTGTTGAAGGCAAAGATGTCATTGTTGTCGGTGTGGGCACAATAGGACTGTTAGCTGTTCAAGCAGCAAAAGCTATGGGAGCCGCTAGCGTAACCGCCATTGATATTGATGAAGAAAAACTAACAAAAGCAAAATTATTGGGTGCAGATTACAGCCTTAACTCTTTAGGTCAAGACTTCTCGTTAGAAATGAAATCTGTCCCTCTTAATGGTGAGCAACAACTGATTTTGGAAACCGCGGGAAGCCCCGCTTCTGTTAAACAATGTCTTAATATTGCGGCTCCTCGAGCAAGCATCGCTCTTATTGGCACCTTACATCATGACCTTACCCTTACTCACCCAGAGTTTGGGCAAATTCTAAGAAAAGAGCTGACTCTCTTCGGAAGTTGGATGAACTACTCAGCACCCTATCCAGGAAAGGAGTGGGAAATCGCGCGAGAGCTATTCTCCAACAAGCTTATTGATACCCAAGCATTACTGGATGGCGTGTATGAACCTTCGGAGTTTGTCACTCGTGTAGAGGCGCTTAATGGTCAAAGTCCAGATGGAAAAATACTTTTAAAGTGGAGCTAAAAAGAATGACTCTTATTCATACTAAATACTTGCTTGAGCAAGCTCAGAAGTTCGGTTATGCGATCCCGGCATTTAATATTCACAATTTGGAGTCAGTCCATTGTGTACTAGATACCGCTAAAGAAATGAATTCGCCAGTAATTTTAGCTGGTACCCCTTCAACATATCAGTATGCAGGTACTCCCGAATTGATTGCTTTAGTAG
>ASHK01000224.1 GCA_000695745.1 Vibrio madracius
TGACCATATGGACCAAACAAAGCTTGAACATAGTGGCTAAGAATCACACCGCCATTGTCAGCGCCAGCCGCAACGGTTGCACTCGTAGCGCCCAAATAAAATAGTGAGATGTAAACAAACGCAAGACCTGCTGCTGCAATCAGTGCAGAGCTGATCAGGTACTTGGTCGTCGCAGCACGTTCCGTAATGCCCTTACTACGTAATGCATCCACAATAAGCATACCGAACATCAGAGAACCAAACGTATCCATGGTGTTATAACCTTCAAGGAAACCTTTGGTCAGCGGTTGAGTAAGATAATCACCAACCGGTGCAATCAACTCTCCTTGAGGGTCAATGAATACCGCACCCGCTAGAATAATGAGACCGATAAATAGTACTGGTGTCAAAATCTTACCGATCACATCAATCAGTTTGCCTTGAGACCATGCAAACGCCATCGCAATAACAAAGAACAAAATCGAGAAAACGGTCAAGTGCATTTGAGCTGCATCTGCAAAAAATGGACGAACCGCCATTTCATACGCAACCAAACCAGTACGCGGAGCCGCGAACGCAGGACCAATGATGATAAAGATAAGTACCGCAATCAGGGTAGCAGCTCGTTTTGGAAGATCTTTAGTCAGATGCTCCCAAGAACCTCCAGCCACCGCAACAGCAATAATGGTAATAAGAGGAAGACCTACTGCAGTGAGAAGAAAACCAGTCATCGCTGGTAATAAGTGATCGCCCGCTAATTGGCCAGCCAATGGTGGGAAGATGATGTTTCCTGCGCCAAGGAAAAATGCAAACAGCATGAAGCCGACTGCTATAATATCTGTTGTTTTCAACGTCTGTTTCACAGATATGCCCTTACTTGTTATGTTGTGTTGACCGAAAGAGTCTTTGCTCTAACGTAAAAATAAGGCGGGCATAATGACGAATCACTAGTCAATAAGCAATAGATATAGAAATAAACACTACATTAATTTGCTTTGGCATTGCGAAACTAGTTAGATTCTCTACCATTTTCTTTTTGGGCAAACATTTATACTACCCAAAATAAAAACACATCGATTACAAACAGAACATATAACCACTCAAATATTTAACAATAGTGATAGTTACTATTCAGAACACAAATAGCAAAATAAACCATGACTTCCAATGTTTCAAAAACCAAAGGTTTCCAATTCAAACAGTTCACCATTTTTGATGGTCATGCGGGCATGCCTGTTAGCACTGACGGAGTGCTATTGGGAGCGTGGGCGCAATACAGCGATTCAACGGATATCTTAGACATAGGAACCGGAACGGGATTACTCTCGTTAATGGTTGCACAGCGCTATGCCAAAGCGCGTATCACGTCTATCGATATCGATGATATCGCTATCCAAGACGCAAGCCACAACATCAGTCATTCTCCGTGGTCTCAAAGAGTGTCTTTGCTTCACGGTGACGTGTTAACGACGTCGTTCTCACATTCGTTTAGCGGAATTATCTGTAACCCGCCTTATTTCAATAGTGGTGAGCAGGCTCAGAACCAACATCGAGCCACTGCACGACATACTGATACACTCTCCCATCAACAATTGCTCGCGACTTGTTTTAACTTGCTCACCAACGATGGTGAGGCCAGTTTCGTTTTGCCCAAAGTCGAAGGGGAGCAGTGTATTGCCCTTGCCAAACAGCAAGGCTGGCACTTAAGTCGTGTTTGTTATGTCCAATCGACCAAAACAAAGCCGTGTCATCGACTTTTATTTACCGTAACCAAGCAGCCAACCACTCTAATATCAGAGCATTTGGTCATTCATTCTGACACTGGTGGCTACTCAAAAGATTTTATTGCCTTAACCAAAGACTTTTACCTTAAAATGTAAGTGCGCTCTGGCTCTGTTTGAGTATAATAGCCGCCCTACTTTTTCCCTGATTGCTGTTTTTTTGCTCAGGGCTAACTTACGTCTTGTGGAGACACCATAGTGATCAGAACCTTCGCTGAATTAGATTTAGATCCTGTCCTTTTAGAAGCGATAGAGGAAATGGGCTATAGCCGCCCTACAGAGATCCAAGCACAGGCTATCCCACAAGCACTCGATGCCAAAGACATCTTAGCCTCAGCGCCAACGGGGACGGGTAAAACGGCTTCCTTTGCTATTCCAGCAATTCAATATTTGTTGGACTTTCCACGCAAGAAAGCAGGGCCTGCGCGTATTCTGATTTTAACGCCAACTCGTGAACTCGCGATGCAAGTAGCAGAGCACACTCAAGCGCTGGCGAAACATACACGTTTAAAAGTGGCGACTATCACTGGTGGTGTGACTTACGATACGCATGCCGATACGCTCGCTCAAACTCAAGATATTGTTGTGGCAACACCAGGACGCTTGATGGAATACATCGAATCAGAGCGTTTTGATTGTCGCGCGATCGAATGGTTAGTGTTGGATGAAGCAGACCGTATGCTCGATCTTGGTTTTGGACCGACCGTTGACCGTTTGTCTGCAGAATGTCGTTGGCGCAAGCAAACGCTGTTATTCTCTGCAACACTCGAAGGTCGCGGTGTAGAAGGCTTTACTGCCGACCTGTTGAAAGAGCCACTGAAATTTCTGCTGAGCCATCAACACGTGAGCGCAAAAAAATCACTCAGTGGTACCATCGTGCAGACAATGCCGAGCACAAACTGGCTCTGCTTAAGCATATCCTGACTGAACAAGCTCAGCGTACCATTGTGTTCTTGAAAACCGCGAACGTCTTGGCGAGCTGCGTCAGCAACTAGACAGTGCACAAATACCTTGTGCGTGGATTCAAGGTGAGATGCCTCAAGATCGCCGCAACAACGCGATTAGCCGCTTCCGAGATGGTAGCGTAAACGTATTGTTAGCCACGGATGTCGCGGCCCGCGGCATTGATCTTCCAGACGTTTCACACGTGATCAACTATGACTTACCGCGCAGCGCTGATGTGTATTTACATCGCATTGGTCGTACTGCTCGTGCAGGTAAAAAAGGCATTGCCATCTCGATTGTAGAAGCTCATGACCAACCAATGATGGATCGTGTAGGTCGCTACACCAAAGAGTTGATCAAAGAGCGCTTCATTGATGGCATGCGCCCGACCCATAAAAAAACCGGTATTCAAGAAAAAAGAAGGAAAAAAAGAAAGACAAGAAAAAA
>ASHK01000225.1 GCA_000695745.1 Vibrio madracius
TGGCACCAAAGCTGTTGACGTCCTAGGTCAATTCCCTCTACCAGTTGAAGTTATCCCAATGGCGCGTTCCTACGTTGCACGTGAGTTGGTGAAACTGGGTGGTGACCCAGTTTATCGCGAAGGCGTCATCACAGATAACGGCAACGTTATCTTAGACGTACACGGTATGCAGATTACCGATGCGAAAGATATGGAAGATAAGATCAATGCTCTTGCTGGTGTTGTAACGGTGGGATTGTTCGCACACCGTGGTGCTGATGTGATCATCACAGGCACACCTGAAGGTGCAAAAATCGAAGAGTAAGACCATAATCGCCAACGAGATTGGTCGAGCAAACTTGGTCAATATATTAAACGCGATTACGTCATTAGACTACAAACGGCACCCTTGGTGCCGTTTTTTCGTTTTTCTATAAGAAAATTATGCCTTATTCCGTAATTTTCTTACCCAACGTACAGATTTTTTGTTACTTTATTGGTCACAAGACGCACAAGGAAAACGTTTGCCTCAAGCAGTTAGAAGTTCCCTCCTCGATATTCTCACTGTCAAATGTGCGCTACTTAAGCCCGAATTTCCCATGTTAAGGATGAGTTAAATGGCCAAAGTTTCACTGGAAAAAGATAAGATAAAGATTCTGCTACTTGAAGGGTTACATCCTTCTTCAGTAGAAGTTTTGCAAGCGGCTGGATACACCAATATCACCTATCACAAAGGCTCTCTACCCGAGGACGAGCTGATTGAGGCCGTCAAAGATGTTCACTTTATCGGAATTCGTTCTCGCACCAACTTGACCGAAGAAGTGATTAATGCCGCCGATAAATTGGTCGCTATCGGCTGTTTCTGCATTGGTACAAACCAAGTTAACCTCGACGCTGCCGCAAAGCGAGGCGTCCCTGTCTTTAATGCGCCATTTTCCAACACTCGAAGTGTGGCTGAACTGGTGCTTGGTCAAATCCTGCTACTGCTTCGCGGCATTCCTGAAAAAAATGCTCTCGCTCACCGTGGAATCTGGAAAAAAGCGCAGATAACTCGTACGAAGCGCGTGGAAAACGACTTGGTATTATTGGTTACGGCCATATCGGTACTCAATTAGGTATTATCGCTGAAAACCTGGGTATGCGAGTGTACTTCTATGATATCGAAAACAAATTGTCGCTGGGTAACGCCACTCAGGTTCATACGATGACTGAATTGCTTAACAAGTGTGACGTGATCTCTTTGCACGTTCCTGAGACTCCGGGAACGAAAAATATGATGGGCGCTGCCGAGTTTGAGAGAATGAAGCCAGGCGCTATCTTCATTAATGCCGCTCGCGGTACGGTCGTAGATATTCCAGCCCTTTGTGATTCGTTAGAAGCAGGCCACCTTGCTGGTGCGGCTATCGACGTATTCCCAGAAGAACCGAAAACTAATGCCGATCCGTTTGAATCACCTTTGATGAAATTCGATAACGTCATCCTGACACCTCACGTTGGTGGTTCAACTCAAGAAGCTCAAGAAAATATTGGTGTCGAAGTCGCTGGAAAACTCGCAAAATATTCGGACAATGGTTCAACCTTGTCGAGTGTCAATTTCCCAGAAGTGTCTTTGCCTGAACATAATGAGTGTTCACGTCTACTGCATATTCACCAAAACCGTCCTGGTATCCTTACACAGATCAACACGATCTTCGCTGATGAAGGAATCAACATTGCCGGTCAGT
>ASHK01000226.1 GCA_000695745.1 Vibrio madracius
AGGTATCATGGGCAAAAGCTATCAGGGAATTTGTGATGAGCTCGATTGGCGATTTAGGATGAGATACAACGATGGACGTTCTAATCAAAGTCTTGGACGTTTATAAAGACCACTCCAATAACCTGAACTTGGTCCAGCACTTTAGTTAGTTTTAATAAATTTGGTTTTTGCTCAGGTAGTTTTACCTTTCTCGTTTTAGGCCGATTTTTGGTCGAACTTGGTTGTTTTTAGACCAGAGTAGGTGACTTTCACACGGTTTGCTTACATCGCTAGAGATGAGAGACTCTATTTTATTGATTTAACGTTATTTATCTGATTTTTGGACAATTTTTATCTTACAGAACGATGACTTTGTAAAGACTTGCTACAAGTGATGGTGGTAAGGAAGATGCAGGCACTTCCACACTATTTAGGAGCCAAACTTTGCGTCATACATCGTTGTTATTATTAGCCTTAGGTTCAAAGGCCGCATTGGCGGCATCGTCTTATATTGAAGGACATATTCAATTTAATAGTACGTATCTTTATGATTCAAAAACGACAGCTAAGATGGCCGCTGGTCATACTTTCGATACAGATACGACCATTAAATTCAAAATCGAAGATATTGCAATTGGAGCCACACCGCACAGCGATAGGCACCACCATCACGATATGTATTATGGACATAGCGTCAGGCACCGTTGCTGACATTAGGTGTGGAACAAAGGTTTCAGATGTCAGAGAGTTTTTGGTTAGGGGCGGGCTATGACCATTTAATGCAAGTGGGTGAAACAGTGCAATACCGACCGTTGTTTAAGATAGGTTATGACTTTGAGCAAGGGCTATCCCTAAGTCACCGTACGCGAATAGAAATGTATGCTCAGCACGACCGCTGGGGAAATAAGCCAGATACGGATTATCGCTTTGATAATAAAATAGCCTATGCCTTCCAAACACATCTAGTGAGGGTGCACTATAACAATGTGTACCATGCTATTGGGGCTTATTCGCAGTATTATCCATACTCAGATAATGCAATGGATCATGAGTTTAGACTCACTCTGACGAAGTATGCGTTTCAGCCTTACTTTGAGTATAAGAGCCAAGGTGAGTTCAAAACATCACGTTATGGGCGTGGAGTAGCAAACAGCGCATTTTTGGTCGGTGGAACCTATAACTTCTAATAAAGAGAAACGCCATAGTGGTTACTATGGCGTCGACCTATGGTTTACATATTGTATGCGCGGAAGCTGAAAACTTGGCCTTTTTCGTTATAGGCATAAACGTGATAAGGGTCTTTCTTGTCACCGTATTCCATACCTGGAGAGCCAACAGGCATACCCGGAACGGCAAGACCTTTTGCGTTCTTAGGAGGATTATCTAGGAATGCCTTAATGTCATCGGCTGGGATATGGCCTCGAATACATAATCGCCAATAACCGCAGTATGGCATGAAGCGAGTTCCGGCTTGATGCCTAGCTTTTCCTTAATAGGGTTCATATTTTTATGCTCTTCAACCGTGACGTTAAATCCAGCATCCTCCATATGTTTAACCCAGTCTTTACAGCACCCACAATAGGGTGATTTGTAAGTGAGCATATCTGTGGCAAACGCCGAGCCTGTCACCATTGCAAACGACAATGTTGCCAGTTTGAAGAGACGTGTTTGCTTTGACATATTGATTCCTTATTGACGAGTAACTATTGGCTCAAAAATCGTTAAAATGTGACGAAAATTAGCCTTTATATTTAAAGTTTCTGAGTCTATTCGCGTTGCTGACAACGGTAATAGAAGACAGGGCCATTGCTGCTCCGGCAAAAACAGGGCTGAGCAGGAAGCCAAATATTGGGTAAAGAATCCCAGCGGCAATGGGAATCCCTAACGAGTTGTAAATAAACGCACCAAACAGATTTTGCTTGATATTCTTCACCGTGGCTTTGGATAAAGCGATGGCGTAAGCGACAGTGGCCGGGTTACTGTTGAGTAAGGTCATTGGCGCACTCTCAATCGCGACGTCACTTCCTGATCCCATAGCAATACCAACATCAGCTAGCGCTAAAGCAGGGGCATCATTGATACCGTCACCTACCATAGCGACATGACCAAATTTGGCTCTGAGCGATTCGATATGCGCGGATTTTTCATCAGGTAGAACTTCAGAAACCACTTCATCAATACCTAGTTGTTTACCTATAACGTCAGCAACATGGCGGTTGTCACCAGTAAGCATGACGGTGTGAATACCTTGATGTTTTAACGACGCTACCGCAGAGGCTGCCTCTGGTTTTAGATCATCAGCAATAGCAATGACGGCGACGGCACTATTGTCAACGACAACCACGACTGGTGTGGCAGCGAGTTTTGCTGCGGCATCGAGTCCGTTTTGAATTGGTGCTACATCGATGTTCAAAGTTTGTACGTGATTAAGAGACGCAATGGTCACGTTTTTACCATCGACAATCCCTGTTACCCCTTTACCTTTCAGGTTTTCAAATTGTTGTGGTTCACTAACTTCAATAGCAGTCCAATAGCGAGTAACCGCTTTAGCTAAAGGATGCTCAGAGCGTTTTTCTAATGGTAATACCATCGCGCCAGAGCTTGCTCTGTCATATTTGGCGCAAATACTCTTTGTACCGAGGCTGGCCCATTGTCATGGTGCCTGTTTTGTCGAACACGACAACGTTCACTTTACTCAGTTTTTGCAACGCGTCAGCATCCTTAATTAGCACACCGGCTTGAGCGGCTTTACCTATTCCAACGGTGATAGATAACGGTGTGGCAAGCCCTAAAGCGCATGGACAAGCAATAATCAACACTGTGGTGGTAACAACAAGCATGTAGCTCGCTTTGGGTTCTGGACCAATGAAGAACCATACCGCCGCCGCGACTAGGGCAATCACTACCACAACCGGAACGAAGACGGCTGAAATAGAGTCTGCTAGTTTAGCAATTGCAGGTTTGCTACTTTGCGCTTCTCGGACCAAATTAATAATGCGAGACAACATGGTGTCAGCGCCAACCCCTGTTGCTTTGATCACCAAGCTGCCGTCAGTATTTAACGTACCGGCTGAGACGGAGTCATTGATGTCTTTGGCTGCGGCAACGGGTTCTCCAGTAAGCATTGATTCATCTATATAACTGTGACCTTCAACCACTTCGCCATCAACAGGCACTTTTT
>ASHK01000227.1 GCA_000695745.1 Vibrio madracius
TTGTTAAATTTAGAGTTATATCAAGGAATTATCTTTGATATGGATGGCACGTTACTCGATACGATGCCCAACCATGTCTTAGCGTGGGAAATGACAGCAGCAGAATTCAATTTTCCTTTTGACCGCCAATGGCTACATTCTCTGGGTGGAATGCCAAGTGTGAAGATCGTTGGTGAAGTGTCTAAACGTTACGAGATAGAGTTAGACCCACTGCAAGTATCACAGTTTAAAATGGATACCTTTGCTAACTTGCCTTTAACAGGAAAGCCTATTGAACACACTTTCGAGGTGTTTAAGCAGTATAAAGGAATAAAGCCAATGTCCATTGGCACAGGGAGCCAGCGCGATTCAGCGATTAAACTTCTGACCCATGCAGGCGTATTAGATGATCTGCACAGTGTTGTCTCTGCGACAGATGTTGACAGTCATAAGCCAAACCCAGAGACTGTTTTTGCTTGCGGCTGAGAAAATGGGTGTGGAAGCTAAGAAGTGTATTGTATTTGAGGACACCCAATTAGGTTTGCAAGCTGCCCATGCAGGTGGCATGGATTGTTACTTAGTAACGGAAAGTGGATTTGAGTTCCATCCCGCCAATACTCATTAGGATCTGTTCGAACAACGAAAAAGAGCACCTGGAGGTGCTCTTTTGATTTTGAGACGTCGATTACTGAATTTCAATCAATTCAACATCAAAAATCAGCACGGCTGAAGGGGGATAGACCAGTACCATTCTTGCCATAACCCAGTGTGCTAGGGATATATAAACGGTATTTGTCGCCTTCAGACATATATTGAAGACCTTCCTGCCAGCCTTTGATCACTTGATTCAAACCAAAGCTAATTGGGGTGCCACGGTCTACTGAGCTATCAAACACGGTTCCATCAATCAGAGTGCCGTGATAGTGCACTTTTACTTTGCTTTTTGGACCAGGCTTTTCGGTGTTGCCACTGGTATGTAGGACTTCATATTGCAAACCGCTCTCAGTCGTAATAATGCCGTCTTTCTTAGCGTTTTCTTGTAAAAATGCTTGGCCTTTCTGGAAGTTCTCTTCACCTGCTTTGCTGTTCGTCCATGTACGATAGATCATGAATGCTGCTAGCAGCAGTACGATGAGAGGGATTAAAACTTTAGACACTGTTGTTCCTTATTATTATTTTGTTTTTAGATAATTGATGGTTTCAGCAATCTCATCAATGCTTTCGTGGCCTGGCAGCAACACTTCATACTTACCGTTAACGATAAATGTTGGAACAGCATTAATTTGTGCTTTTGTTGATACCGTTTCTGCTGTTTGGATATAGTTAAACAGCTCTTGTTGTTGCTCTTCGCTCAAGTTATATGGGCTAATCATACCGCGAGATTCGAAGATTCGATCCAGTTCGATTTTTTACCGCTACCGTCCAACTCTGGGTTTTGTACTAGAGCGAACAACTCATCTTGCATATCGGCAGGGACAATATTGTTTTCAGACTGCATAACGGCAGAATAGAACAGCATGCCAGCGATTTGAGCACTCTCATTAAACATGACATGTACCTTACCTAACTTACTGTCAGTCAATGACTCTAGTTCAGGTAGCATTGGCTCAATATTACGACAGTGACCACAGCCTAGAGAAAACACTTCAGTCACTTGAGGTAAACGCAGGGTACTCAGATTGGTATCGAGTGTACGGTATTGTTTGCCTTCAACTGGAGCAGTGTCAGACTCGCTACACGCTGCAACAACTAGAGCTAAGGCCATAACAGATAGAGTTTTAGTAAGAGTTTAAAACATGTTTAAGCTTCTATAGGAAAATAACTCACAGAGTTTAACGTTTATTTAAGTCTGCTTACAAGCAATTCAGCTCGCCAAATCGTTACAAACCGAAACCGGAGACTCGATGTTTTTTTCATGTTCACTATAAAGTTTCGATTTGGATGGTCGATAAATAACAGCGTATAAAGGAATGATTGGAGAGTGACATGTTTACGTTGAAACAAGCAGGGTTGGTACTAGCTGCTACCTTACTCGCAGGTTGCAGTGCAGTCTCATCGACAACGAGTAAACTGTTCCCAGATATGCTGCAAACAGCGCCGGCT
>ASHK01000228.1 GCA_000695745.1 Vibrio madracius
CTGTGAAGTTGATAAAGTTCCTAATTCTCGTTGAACGATCAGTTGTTGAGCATAAATGGTCGACTATATCCCAACGCACTACCAGTCGGTGACGGTGGTGGAGCTGTACTTCCTCCGAGCCCTGTGATACCAAAGTTCACACGAACATTTTGTTCAAAAATAGGGGTGTTGCCTATATTACCAGTTTCAGGACTATTCCCTTCCCAGGAGCGTAACTGTTTACTAAAATCGAAACCAATGTACCAACAATCAGATTCATACTGTATTTGAGCGAGCCACTCCATCGATACATTCTCTGTTGTGTCATAAAAGTACTGTCCTTTTACAACCCACTTGGGGCTGAACCGATAGCCACCCATTAGCCCAACTTGTGAAATTCCTTCACGAGTATTAGTTTGTAGGTAAGATTCACTATAGTTTAACGTACTTTTTATATACTCACGAGAAACGTATCTATAGTTCACTTGAATATAGTCTTCGTTCACTCGATACTCTAAAGCAGAATTTCCAATGGATACTTGGGAAGCATCTAAATCATACTGAACGCCACCTCGATAGAAAACGCTATCATTGAAGTTCACATCAGTTTCGATAGCCCAAGCAGAGTAATTTGTCTCAATATCGTCAGGTCTCTATTTACATCTTTAGTTCCTACATCCAAGTAGTAAATTTGTCCAAACGAAACTGCTAAACGTTCTCGGTGAAGATTATCAAAGAATCTAGTAGAAGCTCCGTAACTAATTTGATTCGCTGGGGCAATATAGTCAACCCCACTATATTTACGAGCTCGAAATAGGCCATAGTAGTCGGTTTGAAGTAACGATGTATCGTAGCGATATATTCCATCTTGATTTATGTTAGGTATATATAAGTACTGTATTTGAGGTTCTAGAGTTTGGGTGTAGTCTGGAACAAATGTAGTTTGTCGTTCAAACACCACAGAACCATGACTTCTAAATTGAGGAACTACCCTAGATACTTTTTCTTTAAGCTCAGACATATAGTCGGGTTTTACAAAATTATCTTGTTTTGTTTGATCATAATACGTATACATGAGTCTTGCTTCATTGACCCATGTGCCCCATGTATTAGTTAAAGGAAGAGTCAAACCAGGCTCAATATGAACACGGATTGCTTCTGGCTTATTCTGATCGTCAGAGGTAAAGTTAGATAGATGGCTGATAAGATCAAAGTTAAAATTTTTGTATACTTGAGGTAAGTAGTAATTCGCCTCAAATTGAGGTGCTAATCGGAAAGGGGCTCCTGATGGTTGAAGTATTTGAAAATCACGAACTCTCAGCGCAGTGTCCCAGTTTATATTTCTATAAGTTACAGTGCCCTCTTGCATTAACTGTCCATCGGAGCGATTACCAAGGCTAGAGTCCATATCGGTAAAGTAATCAATGTCACTAACTTGAGAGTAGTTTACATTTAGGCCCCAATTGGCGTTAAAGTTGGTGTTATTGGCAAACTGGGTAGCCCAACGCGTGCCTTATCTTCAAATTTTTTATCATTCCCTAAAATTTCAGCTTGCAGTCGGCCACTACTATTTGTCGTTAGATACCGAAAGTCACCTTTAAGCTGAAGCCCACGATTTTGCATATAGTTGAATGTAGTAAGCAGATCATAGTTTTCAGCTAGGTTCCAATAGACAGGAAGTGAAAACTCAAAACCATTCTTTGAACCTAGAGACGCTGAGGGCCTTAAAAACCCTGTTTTACGCTTATCACCAATAGGCATCTGCATATAAGGCAGATAGAAAATAGGCACATTTTGTACTTCAACTCGAGAGTTATACAGTGTGGCAACTTCTTCATCTGGATTAATATCGATACCGGAGGCTAAGAAACGCCATGAGTTGTCGCCTTCAGGACATGAGGTGATGGAGCCATCTTCAATCTGATACAGTTTCTTGCCTGTCTTGGAGACAAATACGGCCTCACCGCGACCTGGGGTGCATAAAAACTGATACTGAGTATTTTCTAAGGTAATTTCATCTTTATCTAGATTATTGGTAGCTTTATCTGATACCGCGCGGATTTCACCATCATTCATGATGACGTTGCCTTCTGCGACAACGGTATTTTCTTTTTGATGGAGTGTGACTTTATCAGCAGTTATAGTTTTATTACCTTGAACCACGACAACATCGCCTTTATAAGTCGCGCGTTGCCCATTTACGGCTTCCAAAGAGTCTGCTTCTATATTGATTGGCTCTTGATTGGAATCAGAACTTTGTGCAGTATCAACAGAGCACTGCTCTGCTGGTGGCATAGATTGGCCACTATTTTTCGATGTTTCTTCGGCATGTGCGTAAGACGCTAGCAGCGCAGCACCTATTGAGGCCGCTAGATATGTGCGGGAAAAACGTGACATCGAGTTGTGCTATCCTGTTTAACTTGATTCATTCAGTTGAATTCGATTGATATTGAATCGTTTATAAGACGGTCTCTATCATAAAGGAAATTGACCTTAACGACACTAGTAGACTGCGAATCAGCGCAAAAATTCATAAATAAAGAGCACATAAATCACATGATAGGTAAAATTTTAGGCGTATTTTTCGGCATGTTATTTGGCGGACCTTTAGGTGCGCTGTTCGGTTTGTTCATTGGTTACCAATTTGATAAAGCGAGACGACTAAACCAAGGTGGCTTCTCTCGAGGTGGTTTTGGCGGTGCAGACCAAGCTAAACGACAAGAGGAGTTTTTGACTTGCGCGTATGCCGTAATGGGCACGTTGCTAAAGCAAAGGCAAGTCACCAAGCAAGAAATCCAACTAGCGACCATAATGATGGATCGTATGAACCTCAATAGTGAGCAAAAAAGAGCCGCTCAAGAAGCATTCCGAGAGGGAAAGTCTATCGATTTTCCGCTAGATCGAACTCTGGATAAGGTTCGTATTTCATCAGGAGGTCGACATGATCTGCTGCAATTCTTCTTGGAATTGCAAATCTCAGCGGCTTTCGCCGACGGGAGTATCCATCCTGCTGAACGTGAAATGTTGCACCGTATCGCACAAGGGCTTGGTTTCTCTGCTCAGCAATTAGAGCAGCGCCTGAGAATGCAAGAAGCGGCATTCCGCTTCCAGCAGGGTGGTAATTTCGGGGGCGGCCATTATCAAGGTGGTCAACAATCAGGAAGCTGGCAACAAGCAAGCAGCGCATCACAGCTTTCTGATGCTTATGATGTGCTTGGTGTATCTGAAGAGGCTGATGCGAAAACGCTCAAGCGAGCATATCGTAAACTGATGAATGAGCATCACCCTGATAAACTCATGGCTAAAGGCTTACCACCTGAAATGATGAATATGGCAAAAGAAAAATCGCAAGAAATTCAAAATGCTTATGAGTTAATTAAAAAGGTGAAGGGATTTAAATAATGCAGACAGACAAGGATGTGTTGGACTTTTGGTTTTGTGAATTAACGCCAGCAGATTGGTTCTCCGGCGATGAGGCATTAGATGCTCGTATTAAGCAGCGCTTTTTGGCGCTGCATAATAAAGCGGTCCTCGGTGAGTTGTACATGTGGCGTCAAAGTCCACAAGGACGCTTGGCTGAAATCATAGTATTGGACCAGTTTTCTCGGAATTTATATCGCGGACAACCGCAGTCATTTTCGTCAGACCCTATGGCGTTGGTACTCGCCCAAGAAGCGGTAGCATTAGGTGACGATATGCAGTTAAGCGAAGAGCAGCGTAGCTTCTTATACATGCCTTATATGCATAGCGAATCTTTGGTTGTTCATGAAGAAGCTGTGCGCTTGTTTAAACAAAGCGGTCTTGAAAATAACCTGGATTTTGAATATCGCCACAAAGTGATTATCGAACGATTTGGCCGCTACCCACATCGGAATAAGATTTTAGGGCGACCATCTAGTGAGGAAGAGTTGGAGTTTCTTACTCAGCCCGGCTCTAGTTTCTGAGAAGCAGCAGGTCTAGGTAAGCAAGCCTAGACCCCTAACCACTATTTTTTATTTAGATCCCAATTGTAATCGTAGTCAATTGTGCCATCAAACCCGGTTAGCTCAGGGTTGTACTTTGCCATATGAGCGATAATGCCACCTTGCGCTTCGAAGTCTTTTGCAAACCAGTCATAAATCGATGAAAGTGTGGCTTTGTCACCGTTGATATCTGCACCTTTTTTTGAGTTTATAAAGGTGTTGGCCGCCTGCTCTAATAACGCTTCTGTATTGGCTGAGGTGAAGGCTTGGGATTGCAGGTTTGGACACCCTAAACTGGCGCAGTTAACGGCGTAATGGGTTCTTGGGTCATTCCAAATAGGACGAAGGATTCTATGCTCAATATCATTAAGTGTCAGCGTCTGACCTGTAATTGTAATCACATCGTCTCCCCAAGGTCCAAAGCTAAACAAACCACCTAGCTTAGTAATCGATTTTACCGGGTAATTATCCAAAATTAGGTCAACAGTAATCGCATTGTAGAGGTTTACCCAGTAAGCATATTGTTCGGCTTTATTCAGTGTTCTAGGATCGATGGACGCGAGTTCCGATAGATAACTTTTTAGCTGCTGCTTATCATTTTGAGACACTCGAACGTAACGTATCAAGGTATTGTCACCGTCTACCACCAGGTATTTATCGAGAAAGGCCTGCCAACTTTGGTGTGACACGCTTTGCTTGTTCGCTTCGTTACTGGAGTCCCAGTAGGACCAAAGCTCAGATTTTGGCGCTGAAAACGCAGAAAAAACTCAACAATATGAGAGAAGCTGTGAGTGCTCTAAGCAATATTTTAACCATAATCACAATCCATTTTATGTAAGGCTATTCCATCAGACCTGTAAAGGTGCCGAGTTATTTCAATGTAGTGAAAAAATCCCAGCACTTGGCTGGGATTTATCAATTCGTTTGGCGTTTATTTTAGGAAGCTAGGAATGTTGGCTTCATAGGCGGCAATTTTATCTTCGTGCTGCAAGGTTAAACCAATGTTGTCTAGACCATTTAACAGGCAGTGGCGACGGAATTCGTCAATCTCAAAGCGATAAGACTTACCGTTAGCGGTTACTTTCATTGCTTCTAGGTCGACAGTAATCTCTGCGCCTTCGTTGGCTTCAACGTATTGGAACAGTTCATCGACCTCTTGCTCTGTTAAACGAACTGGAACCATTTGGTTGTTGATAGAGTTGCCATAGAAGATATCAGCAAAGCTTGGAGCGATCATCACTTGGATGCCGTAATCAGCCAGTGCCCAAGGGGCGTGTTCACGCGAAGAGCCGCAACCAAAGTTTTCGCGAGCAAGTAAAATGCTAGCACCTTGATAACGAGGAGCATTCATGACAAATTCTGGATTGTCTTGCTCGCCTGCGTCGTCCAAAAAGCGCCAGTCGTGGAATAGGTGTTTCCCAAAACCAGTGCGGGTGACCTTCTGTAAAAACTGCTTAGGGATGATGGCGTCAGTATCGACATTCGCTGCATCTAAAGGTACGACTAAGCCGGTGTGTTTTTTAAATCCTGACATGTGGGTTTCCTTCTTAGTCTAGCTCTCTGATATCAACAAAATGACCTGCGATAGCCGCTGCGGCTGCCATTGCAGGACTCACTAGGTGCGTGCGACCGTCACGGCCTTGACGGCCTTCAAAGTTACGGTTACTGGTAGAGGCGCAGCGCTCATGGGGACCTAAGCGATCATTATTCATAGCAAGGCACATAGAGCAGCCAGGCAAGCGCCATTCAAACCCTGCCTCTTTAAAGATAGAGTCTAAGCCTTCTGCTTCTGCTTGCGCTTTGACCTGCTCTGAGCCTGGGACAATCAAAGCCTGTACATTGGCGGCGACTTTACGACCTTTAGCAACAGCGGCTGCAGCTCGCATATCTTCGATACGAGAGTTAGTACAAGAACCCACAAATACTTTGTCGACAGGGTAGTCTTTAAGTGATTTACCCGCTTCGAGACCCATATAAGCCAGTGCTTTTTCTGCAGATGCTTTTTCTACTGGGTCAGCAAAGCTTTCTGGTGATGGAATAGGTTGATCAACTGCAATAACTTGGCCTGGGTTAGTGCCCCAAGTCACCTGAGGTTTGATATCAGCGCCGTTTAACGTAACAACAGCGTCAAACTTAGCATCGTCATCGGTTTTAAAGGTTTTCCAGTATTCAACGGCAGCATCCCAGTCAGCACCTTGAGGAGCGAACTTACGACCTTTTAGGTACTCAAACGTCGTCTCATCAGGAGCAATAAGACCTGCCTTTGCACCAAGTTCGATAGCCATGTTACACACCGTCATACGGCCTTCCATAGAAAGGTCAGTAATCGCTTCACCACAGAACTCAACCACATAACCTGTCCCGCCGGCTGCTGTAGTTTCACCGATAATGGCGAGTACGATATCTTTTGCCGTTACACCGGGGGCCACTTTACCTTTGACTTCAATCTTCATCGCTTTGGCGCGAGACTGTTTTAGTGTCTGGGTTGCTAAGACGTGTTCAACTTCCGAGGTACCAATACCAAATGCTAATGAACCAAATGCACCATGAGTGGCGGTGTGCGAATCACCACACACAATGGTCATTGCTGGTAGCGTAATACCAAGCTCTGGACCCATAACATGAACAATACCTTGGTACTTGTGATTGATATCGTAAAGTGTTACCCCAAACTCTTCGCAGTTCTTCGACAAGGTTTCCATTTGGATACGCGCCATTTCACCAGAAGCGTTAATATCTTTGGTCGTTGTCGACACGTTGTGATCCATCGTCGCGAAGGTCTTACCTACTTGGCGTACTTGGCGGCCCTTTTCACGCAGACCATCAAATGCTTGAGGGGACGTCACTTCATGAACTAAGTGACGATCGATATATAAGATAGGGTTTTCACCTTCCGCTTCTACAGCAACGTGTGCATCGTAGACTTTTTCGTATAGTGTTTTTGACATTGCTAAATTCCTTGCCTCTCTCGCTACACCACTAAAGGCGCAGCGAAAGTGATGGTTTAATTATGAGTTCAATACGTAGTTGGCGATCTTGTCACCCATCTCCGAGGTGCTTAGTGCTGGTTTGCTACCTGCTAGATCCGCTGTTAATTCGCCGGCGGATAGTGCTTTACTTACCGCCGCTTCAATATCTTGCGCTGCGGCTTCTTCACCCAAGCTGTAACGAAGCATTAGCGCAGCAGAAAGAATTTGCGCCACTGGGTTGGCAATGTTTTTGCCTGCAATGTCTGGCGCGCTGCCGCCCGCAGGCTCGTAGAGACCGAATTGACTTTCATTCAGGCTTGCTGAAGGCAGCATACCCATAGAACCTGTGATCATCGCACACTCATCAGAAATGATGTCGCCGAAGATGTTAGAGCAGAGCATGATGTCAAACTGAGCTGGATCTTTGATTAACTGCATGGTCGCGTTATCGATATACATGTGGTTTAGGGTGACGTCTGGGTAGTCTTTTGCGACTTCTTCAACGACTTCACGCCATAAGATAGAGCTCTGTAAAACATTCGCCTTATCGATAGAGTAAACGTTTTTGTTGCGAAGACGTGCTGACTCAAAGGCAATCTTGGCAATGCGCTCGATTTCAAAACGGTGATAGACCTCAGTATCAAATGCTTTTTCCGTTGGACCTTCACCTTCACGGCCTTTTGGTTGACCGAAATAGATACCACCAGTTAACTCACGTACCACCACAATGTCGAAGCCTTTTGCAGAAATATCGGCACGAAGTGGTGAAAAGTCTTCTAAGCCTGCGTGAATTTGCGCTGGACGCAGATTACAGAAAAGTTGAAAGTGTTTGCGAAGTGGAAGTAGTGCGCCACGCTCAGGTTGATCGTTTGGTGGAAGGTGTTCCCATTTTGGACCACCAACAGAACCAAATAGGATAGCGTTCGATTCTTCACAGCCCTTTACTGTGCTGTCTGGAAGTGGGCAGCCGTGGTTATCGATGGCAATACCACCTACATCGTATTCTTCACGTTCTAGTGTAATGTTGTGCTTCTCTGAAATCGCATCCAACACTTTATGTGCTTGAGCCATTACTTCTGGGCCAATACCATCACCTGGTAGAACTGCAATCTTGTAAGTACCTGCCATGGGGCTAATTTCCTTAAATGTTGTATTTGCTTATATTCTTAGGCCCCTTAAACACAGCAGCATGGATATCAACTGCAAGAGGCCATATTTTCCTATGGTCTGGGGAATGAACGCTTACCTTAGACCACTTCAACTTTTTTCTGCTTCATCTCTTCAATCTGATCAGCGCGATGAATACTATTGATAACATGAAGTAGGGCTTGACCAGAAGCTTCAACGATATCGGTTGAGACACCAGTGCCGTGATACTTGCGACCTTTGTAGTTAGCAATAATATCCGCTTGGCCTAAACCATCTTCGCCTTCACCTTTTGCAGTCAAATCAAACTTATCTAGAACAATGTCGTAACCAGTTACGCGGTAAATACATTGATAAAGCGCATCAACTGGGCCGTTACCCACCGCTGCTTCGCATTTCTCTTCATCACCACATTGGATCTTAATGCTTGTCGTCGCCATGATGCTGCCAGATTGAACACTTAGATAGTTCAACTTAAAGAAGTCGTCTTCAGCACGCAAGTTCGCAAAGTGCATTAATGCTTCCAAATCGTAATCAAAGACCTGTCCTTTGCGATCCGCTAGCTTCAAGAAGTCTTCGTATAGCGTGTCTAAGTTGTATTCATTCTCGTTGTAACCCATCGCATCCATATGGCTTTTAACGGCAGCTCGACCAGAACGGCTCGTTAGATTCAATGCTTTGTCTTTTAGGCCAATGGATTCTGGCGTCATGATCTCGTAGGTATTTTTGTTTTTTAACATACCGTCTTGGTGAATACCTGAAGAGTGACTAAAGGCGTTCGCGCCAACAATGGCTTTATTGTCTTGAATTGGCATGTTACATAGTTGGGAAACCAGTTTGCTGGTGCGATGGATTTCTTGATGTTGCAGACCAGTATGGACACCTAGAAGCTCTTGACGCGTTTTAATAATCATCGCAATTTCTTCTAGAGAGCAGTTACCTGCACGCTCCCGATACCATTAATGGTGCCTTCAATTTGGCGAGCACCGGCTTGTACCGCTGCGATAGAGTTCGCCACCGACATTCCTAAGTCGTCATGACAGTGCACTGAAATGATCGCCTTATCGATGTTAGGGACGCGATTGAAAAGGGTTTGAATGATGCCACCGAATTCGTTTGGAACCGTGTAGCCTACTGTGTCTGGAATATTGATGGTGCTTGCGCCAGCATCAATCGCGGCTTCGACCATACGGCAAAGGTTATCGATTGGGGTGCGTCCTGCGTCTTCACATGAAAACTCAACATCATCAGTGTAATTACGTGCATGTTTCACCGCTTTTACGCCCATTTCGACCACATCGTCATAGCTACGACGCAATTTATCTTGAACGTGAACGGTTGAGGTAGAAATAAACGTATGAATACGGAACGCTTCTGCGACTTTCAACGCTTCAGCGGCAGCGTCAATATCTTTAGCCACTGCGCGCGACAAGGCACAAACTCGGCTATTTTTGATGTGTTTTGCGATGGTTTGAACTGACTCGAAGTCGCCTGGAGAGGAGATAGGGAAGCCAGCTTCAATAACATCAACACCTAGACGCTCGAGCGCATAAGCAATTTGCAGTTTCTCTTTAACTGTCAGACTTGCTGAAAGTGCCTGCTCGCCGTCACGCAATGTGGTGTCGAATATTATCACCTGATCTTTCATATTTGCTTCCTCTTTATACAGGTTAATCGTTTACGTCCAGTTCAATCGATATAAAAAACGCTTGTTGCAAGCGGGTTTTTAGAATTCTTAGTGGT
>ASHK01000229.1 GCA_000695745.1 Vibrio madracius
AATAGTGGTGTCAGCAGTGAGCTATCTTGGTGACAAAACCCGCTTTTCTTTCAAAACCAGTGCAGCCTCGTTACCCGCGTATAGCACGTAAGCGAGGTATAGAAGGTGTCGCTACTTACGAAATTTGGCTAGATGAAAAAGGTCAGCAAGTGAAGCAAGTTCTGATCTCATCATCTGGTGCCACCATCTTAGATAAATCAGCCCTCGACGCTATCAAACAGTGGCAATTCTCCACACATACTGTCAATGGTGTGGCGATGGCGCATCGAATTCAAATACCTGTTCGTTTTAAATTGGATTAATCATGGAACAACTGCATTACCTTGAAGAGCAACTTGGCTTGATGGCATGGCCACTTATCATCTGCTCTGCCTTAACCGCAATGATCATCATCGAACGTCTTTTTCAGATAGCCATCAGTAGCGGAGTAGGAAAAAGTGCTATTCGACAAGAACTCAATCAAGCATCTCCAGTTAACGAAAAAGAGATAGAGGCGCTTGCAAAACAGTTGGCGAAAAAACGCCCGCTTCTATATCGAGGTGTGGCTATGCTGCTCGCTCATCACTCTTTCGCTAAGTCGCTAAGAGAAGACGCCGCATCCATTTGGCTTCAAGCGAAGCGTCATCAGCTTCACTCTGGCTTGCGCCTATTGGGCTTGATTGGTGTTATTAGTCCTCTTATCGGCCTTCTTGGTACGGTATTGGGCCTAATCGAGATGTTCAAAGGTATTGCAGCAGCTTCCGGCAATGTAACCCCAAATGATCTAGCGGATGGCTTGGGTCTCGCTATGCGAACAACTGCGGCGGGACTCATCATTGCTCTACCAGCCATTGCTGGCGCACAGCTTATTGGCCTTTGGGCCGACAGAATCGTAGCCAAGCTCGAACACACCCTTAACTACGTTAACTTGTGGCTTGAAGGTGTAGAAATGCAGCATTCTGACAACGATCCACTTATTGTTGACAATATCGATAAGCTGCCAACGAGAACTGCTCATGATTAAAGTCAGTCAGAACCAGCAGCAGAGTTCACTCTACCCAGATTTAACCCCACTTCTCGATATCATCTTTATCGTCATGGTGTTTTTGATGCTGACGGCATCGGTACGTTTAGAGTCACTTCAAGTCGATTTACCTACGACTGAGTCCTCTGCGGTTTCAGATGTCGATACCCAATCAATTACCGTCAATATCTTGGCTCAAGAACCTTACTGGGCGATAGATGGAAAACAGTATATCGATTGGGAGAATTTTAAACTCGCGTTACTTGAACAATCTAGTTCCAGTAAAAATCCGATCATTATTGGGCAGAAAAGACCGCAGACGTACAACATCTGGTTCAACTGTTAGCCTTTATGCAAGAAAACGGCATTCCTGCGACTCAGCTTCTGACTGATGAGAAGTCGGATTGATCAGCAATATAAATCAAGAAGAAAACCAATTCACAAGGACTATTCCATGAACAAAACGCTTAAAAACCTGATGTTGGTTGGCGCACTCACTACGATTCCTGCCTTTTTAGCCGGCGCACAAGCCGCAGAAAAAATAGTCAGTGCTGGCGCATCGGTCACTGAGCTGATTTACGCGTTGGATGCTCAATCTAAGCTTGTCGGCGTCGATGTAACAAGCGTAACACCAGAAGGGGCGAATATTCCTAAAGTCGGTTACCACCGAGCACTCTCCGCAGAAGGGCTATTGGCATTAGAGCCAACCTTGGTTATTGGCTCAGATGAGATGGGGCCAAAACCGACTTTAGACCAACTCACTCGCGCTGGCGTTGATGTAGAAGTTGTTGACACGTCTTCAACCATCGAAGGTTTAAATCATCGCATCGACCAAATTGCTAAGCTAACCGACAGCGAAGTG
This sequence comes from Vibrio madracius, assembly GCA_000695745.1. GTDB lineage: Bacteria > Pseudomonadota > Gammaproteobacteria > Enterobacterales > Vibrionaceae > Vibrio > Vibrio madracius. Next base: position 1,866 of record ASHK01000229.1, read on the forward strand.
AATGTGGCGAAGCTAAAAGACAAAGTGGCTCAACAAGTAAATGACCTCAATAGTAACCAACCAAATCCATCCGAAGTGAAGAAGGTGCTGTTTCTATTGATCATCGAGGGTCGACCAGCCAATGTCGCGGGCAAAGGCACAACACCAGATGCCATCATTGAGCTTGCAGGGGGTATTAATCCAGCTGCAAGCCAAATTGATTCATATAAGCCCCTTTCTAACGAAGCTATGGTAGAAATGCAGCCCGATGTCATTCTTGTGAGTGGCAGAAGCTACGAGAAGATGGGTGGCAGTGATGCCGTGTTAAAAGCAATGCCTTTGCTGGCCGCCACTCCCGCAGGTAAGAATGGCGATATAGTGACTATCGATGGTCACGCGCTCGTCGGTGGACTTGGTCTAAAAAGCCTAGCCGAAGCTAAACGCATCAATGCATTACTTTATCCATAATCGCCCTGTACACAGCGTGGGGTAACAGCCACGCTGTGACATCCAAAGAGATATTCAGCATTTATGTTAAGACGCTTCTCTAATACCTACGTTTTTGGCGGATTTGCAATTTTGTTATTCTTCTCTGCCATCTACTCGATCACTGTTGGCCCGATGAACATCACCATTAAGGACAGCATTATCGCGCTAACCAATAGTAACAACGCACTAGCGCCACATATTAACCTTATTATTCATGACATTAGATTGCCTAGAACCATACTATGTATGTTTGTCGGAGCCATTCTCGCCGTCTGCGGCGCTGTCATGCAGGGACTTTTTCGTAACCCCCTTGCTGAACCAGGCATTATCGGTGTCTCTGCAGGCGCATCTTTAGGCGGGGCTATCGCTATTGTTGGCTTCTCTATTATTGGTTTTGAGTTTCCCCAGTTCATGGCGCTAGCAGTAGTGCCGTCTTTGCTTTCTTCGGCGGGGCACTGACTACGTTATTGGTGTATAGACTGGGTACTAGCAAATTCGGGACGTCAGTGACCATTATGTTACTTGCAGGCGTTGCAATCAGTGCATTGTCGGGAGCAGGCATCGGTTATTTGAACTTTGTTGCTGATGATCAAATGCTACGAGATCTGTCACTTTGGTCTATGGGCTCTTTGGCCGGGCTACCTGGGGGAAAATCGCATTATCCGCTGTAACGCTGCTTGGCCTATTTTGGTTCTTTCAACGCAAAGCCATGTCATTAAATGCACTACTTCTTGGCGAATCTGAAGCAAAACACTTGGGAATTCCTGTTCAAAAACTCAAACGTCAGCTAATTTTATTAACTGCCGTTGGTGTCGGCGTGACGGTTAGTGTCTCTGGAATGATAGGTTTTATAGGGCTTGTCATCCCTCATTTAGGCCGCATGTTATCAGGGCCTGATCACCGAACACTGATTCCACTTTCAGCGCTTCTCGGTGCGTTACTTATGACGGCTGCGGATATGTTTGCACGGGTTGCAGTTGCACCTGCTGAGTTACCCGTTGGTATCGTTACAGCGATTATCGGTGCTCCTTTCTTCCTTTACTTATTATTCCAGCAAAAAGGCAAGATTTTATGAGTGCAGAAAACCAAAAATCCGAAATGGGTTCAACGGGGATGCCTATCGAAAAATCAACGGCGATATCTGGCAAAAATATTAGTGTCCGTTTTGGTAATCGAATCATACTCGACAACGTCGATATCGAACTAAAATCAGGAGAAGTTACTACTCTACTTGGTCCGAACGGTGCAGGGAAAAGTACACTTCTGAAAATACTGTGCGGTGAGACCGAATCCAACATCAACATTGAGTACTTTGGCAAAGCGCGTAATGAGTGGAACCCGAAAATACTCTCTCGACACCTAGGTCTATTGCCTCAGCACAGTACGTTGACATTTCCTTTCTTAGCGTCTGAAGTTGTGGAACTGGGTGCAATCCCTTTAGATTTGTCCAACAAAGACACCAAACAGCTCGCCTTACAAGCAATGGAGCAGGCGGATGTCGCACACTTAGCCACGCGCCTTTATCCTTCCCTATCTGGAGGAGAAAAGCAGCGGGTGCATTTAGCTCGTGTTTTGACTCAATTACATAAATCAGGTGACCAGAAAATTCTCATGCTCGATGAGCCGACATCAGCGCTCGATCTGGCCCATCAACACAATACACTGGCAATTGCACGCGAGCTTGCGGATAACCACAACACTGCCGTTGTGGTCGTGCTGCATGATTTGAACCTCGCCTCTCAATATTCAGATCGGATTGTCATCTTGCATAAAGGTAAGCTTGTCGCAGATGGTAAGCCTGAGAATGCAATTAACAGTGACACTATTGAGCAAGTCTATGGTTATAAAACAATCATTACCCCTCACCCGAAACTGGGCTTTCCTGTTGTCTTAGCCAGTTGATTAGTCATCCTAAGGCTAATGAGCAGCCACAAAAAAACGCTTGTTATCAAGCGGTTTTTATAATTCAGATGTTACCTAGATAATTCAATCAGTGAGCGCCCATGAGCCACTCGAGCTCTTTGTCACTGCCCTCGCCGTATTGAGACTCCACTAACTTATACAGCCTATCGATTCCCTTGGACGCAAATTCATGAGAATTTTCAGAGGTGACGATATGATGGAAAAGTAGCCTCAAAATAGCCAAGAACTCTGGGTTCTTCAATGACTCAATCCAACTACTAGTGAATCCATCGATCCCCTTTTCGAACTCTAAATGCTCTACGAACATCTTAAAAATGCGCCCATCAAGCGCCGCAGTAAAGTCTGTTTTCTTTGGAAAATGGTGACTAATGCCGGTTCTTGAAATACTGTCTGTTGGCTCAATGTAGTGTACGA
>ASHK01000230.1 GCA_000695745.1 Vibrio madracius
GTGACATTAAACTAATACTCATGAGGACTCTCCTGCACTACTTAGTTGATAAAATGAATGCAAGACTAATCTCAGTACCAACCACCATGCATAAATAGATGAAATTGATGAAGCTGAATCGTCACTTAATAAACCGTGCGCGACCTCATTTCTTAAATTCGCCCCCAGAGAGTCCGTAAAAATGCTACCTACCTCAAAGCATAAATCCTCTCCAAAAACTTCAACCGCTTCTGGTAACTCCATCAATGTGCTCAGGCCATTTTCATTTTCTATGCCATTACGATCAATATTACTAGTATGAGCACCAACTTCTTTAAGCTTAGTACGTACGATGTGCTCAACTTGCGGACAAAGTAAATGGATAGCTACTCCAAAATCATACTCAAAGCCAAACCATAGTGCGTTACCAAGAAGCTGTTCTCGTCCCTCAGGAACAATTGGTGATTGATAACAGAGACTGACCATTAGTTCTTTCGTCACTCTATATTCCATAAGTATCTGTTGCAAAGCAGGGATAATTTTACCTTCAACAACAAATTGTATTCTCTATATCAAAGTGTTGTTGAACTTGTCGATTCACAACTGCTTGGTTTGCAGGGTCATCCTCACCTGATTGTAGATTTAGAGGAGGCGTTATTCCGACAACTCTCCCATCAGTGCTCATGTGTGTCGAACCAAAAAGGCTACTAATACCGCTCGTTCGCATCGCCTCTTGGGCATTAGATTCCAAAATACGTTTATTGGGGCCAGAGTATAGTCCAACAAAATACAACAGTGCTCTCTCTAAAGTCTGTTTCCCTGAAACATGAGCTTTAGATGTAGCTACGTCATCCGAAATATCTACAGAAGGGGAGCGAATCACTCCCATTTCATCTAATGATGCTCTCCCAGATTCAGATATTTTAGTTCTAATTCTTTTTATTGTATTACTAATGTCATATTCGTCACGAAACTTAGTAGGAACAAGCCTATAGGCTTGAACGGCATTTTCAAATAACGAATTCGCAACCATACTACTTTCTTCCAAGCGCATATCGGCTTCATGCTCATAACTCGCAGCTAGAGCAACCAAAGAGTCCAGCCAAGCTCTTTCATCACCAGATTGCTTGTACTTTTGAGATGCCAGATCGAAGTAAGATCTAGCAGCAGGAAAATCGGAAGATCTAGATAAAGTTTTACCGCATTCAAATAGCTTAGTAGCAATGTCATCCAAAACTTCAGAATCAATTTTCAAGCAATCCATCAACTTTGAAAGCCATAACGTCATGAATTTGTTCGCTGGATATTCCAGGTGAAACGCATTTATGAGTTGATTTTTAATTCCATCTAAACGGTCAAAATCTCTGATCTGCATACATAATCTAGCAGCACGTTCCCAACATTCCTTTACCCCTCGATTCCAGCTTTCTGCGTCAATTCCATGAGAGATATATACATCAACTGCAAGTCTTGCATGTTCTGGATTCCTCGGTTTTTTACAAAGCCATAGAAGATCTAATAACCTAGACTTTAACCACGGTTCCGCAACGTCACTCAAAATTTCTTCCAGAAAAGTTAGTTCTTCCTCAGTAAAGTCTTCTGGCATAGCTGAACGCCTGCCTCTTTCAAAGTCTTGAAAATATGGCTTAAAAGGCTCATTTACACTATGGGGAACTAGCATCATAGATGCAGAGCGACTTAACAAGTTAAGTACTCGGGCTTGGTCTGAATAACCTAGCTTAGCTTTTTCTCTCTCTAGTGCTGTTAAGCTTTGCATTATAGATGAGTACCCGTAGTGCTCATCAATGGCTAGTTCGTAAGTCCATGCACAGTCAATAAATGCAGTGCAACTATATGGTTGACTTGAGTTGTTCACTACGTGACTTCCCATCGATTCATTAGGTCTTTCGCAACGAATATGACGGGTGTTCTCACACCTTTGCTTTCTATTCATAGCTTCAAGTTTACGTGTACGTTTTCTTTTTACATCCCGTCTTCGCTTAATGTTACTAACGGGTCTCTTAATAAGTTTACCCATAACTCAACTATGGCCTCTTACGCACAGCGGAATGCAGAGAAAAACCAGCCCACGACTTGCGGAGCAAAACTTTCTTGACTCTGCTAAGCAGTTTCTTTCTCTTGATCAAAATTAAAAGTGCTTTGTTGATCTGGTAAATTTAGCAATTCACACAACAAATCATCTTTTTCCAATCCTTCATAGCGGTTTTCAACTGTTTCTCTGAGAGCAAACAACCTTGCCTCTGCGGTTCTAATCAATTCACCGTAAGTCATTGCACGTATTTCACCATCTAAAGATTCTGGATTGTCACCAACACTTTGATAGCTACTCGTTCGTGAATTAATCGTATCGCCAACAACATAGGCTTTTATGAATGGTTTATTTGATCCTACTCCTGCATGTAGAATATCTTCTACATAGCACTTAGCCTGATGCATTTCATCTCGACCTATTTCAAATCCACCTTTCTTCAACTCGATAATAAGCACTTTTTGGGTTTTCTTAATTTCCCCTTCAAAGCCCTCTAGACCTAATGCGCTAATTGTCGAGCGTTCTCCGACTACGATATCTGGTCTCTTTCGGGGATTCTCAAACTGCTTTGCTTCGAAATCTCTTTTAAAAACCGTTTGCATCGTTTTTACTAACCCTTTGTTGCTTGCATATTCGGGAGTATCAAACTCTGGGCCAAAAACCCATCTAGCCTTTTCGATCAACGGATGGAGTGTATGAAGCTCATCTACAGTCTTATCGCTGGATAATCGACTTATTGCTTCAATAACTTTTAGTCTTGAATCTATCTCAGAAAGAATTTCCATTGCGTCGCTCACACTCCACTCTTCCAAAAACTGATTAAGCGCGACAGTATCAGTCATTGAAATATGGGTTAGCTTGTAGAGCAACGATACTCCTGAGCGAGACTTTTCAAGGTTTAAAGCAGCTCTGAAGGCTAACTCTAGTAACTCAATCTTGATATCAGGACTTTCTTCCAATATTTGATCGATGAATGCATATAACTCTTGTCGCGCTAACGTGGGTAAATCCTTTATTTCTCGCTTATGGTGATTTATTACTTCTCTTTTTCTGCTTTCAATTTGTTGACGAGAAACTTCAAGATATGTTGCCTTTACGAAGTTAGAAATCTGATCTGCTATAAGCTCGACAGTAGAAAAGTCTGGTTTGAAACCTGACCAGTCAGGATGAACATAATCAAACAGGTCTTCTGATTCAGCAATTAATGTATACCTTTTAGCAAAAGATTTTCTCCCATCCATTACTTGGTGTCCGCTTATTGACCATGAAGGATCTCCCAATAACCTGCCTCCAAGCCAAAATGAAACACCGTGTTGACCAGCAGTGCGAGAAGTAGCAGATGAATCAACTAATGTCAGCTTAATACTGATGTTCGGCATTGGCGTTATTGTTGTCTCTTTAACATAGCCTGGGTGTTCAGCTAACTGTACTTGTTTACCATTTATTTCTACTACAAATTCAGGATTGAACAAAAATCGAGCCGATATGATATTTCTAATGTCTTCTACATCAGGCAAATTCTTTTCTACTAGCACCTTGATCTTTGTGCCATGCCCTTCTTTGTCTGAATATGACTCGTTAACAACTTGTATTGGTTGGGAACCAGAAGCTATTCTTAACTCATAGATATTAGATGTACCGTCTCTCCAGGTTTCGACTTCGTAACCATCATTGAAACAAAGCCCAGCATGACGACCGACTCCATTTCTACCAAACGCATGGCGTCGCTTAGCTAACTTTGCTCCACTTGGTACATCTACAAACCGCCCTTGGTGACGATGACGATCGTATCTTAACCTCATCCAGCGGGCTTCAAACTGTTCGTTAGTCATCCCGACCCCATTGTCTTCCACCACTAAATTTTGATTAATCTCAGTTGGAATTATTATCTTAACTCTCGTAGCACCAGCGTCATGAGCATTCGCTATCAATTCAGTAATTGCGACATCTGCTTTAGTCGCAATGGAGCCAATTTCTCTAACCAAGAAATCTTCTTCATAAGTTACGGACTTAACCATCAGTTTTCCAGCCAACAACATTTATCTGAGCATACTCTTTCCTGACTAAGTCTGGCAGGTACGCAAAATTCTATAGTTAAACAACAAACGCACAGTCGTAACCTGCAAGTCCTTGTTCGTATTACAATACACAGTTTACCTATACTATATGATTTTCATATTCACATATGCGATTATTTTGATAAAGAACACTGAAAGTGATGTCAATTTAATAACAAAGCAGATTCATAAAATGGCGCTAAGTAATTTTTATACAAAGCTAACGTGCTGGAAAGATCTGATGACAAAATCGTCACTAACTGACTATCCTGAGCAACAGTTAAACATGCCCTCAGCCAAAACGTCTCATTACACTCCAAAGGTGCCAGCGCATCAGCCCCTTCAAAGATGACAAGTGTCTTGCGTCTACAACCTTCCAAAGTAGCAACCAATTCTCGGTTCTCTTCTGCTGCGAAAGCAGCTAGGGGGGGACTCATAATCATTAAAGTTCAGGTTAAAGACATCTATGCCTCTACTCTTAGCTTGGTCTCTACACACATCCAAGTAGCCCTCTGGTGTATGCTCAGTTATCAATGAGCAGATGGTGAG
>ASHK01000231.1 GCA_000695745.1 Vibrio madracius
GAGCCAGTTTAAAAACCGTATTTAGATTACAACCAAGAGTAAGACGAAAACAGGTAAGACCGACCCTAACGAGCCAGATCATCCTCACGGTACCAGGTACCTTTTTCGCGAAGTGGCATTAGGGTGCGAAAACATCAAGGGGCAGAGTTCGCTACTCAATAAGAGCCCGAATATGCGCATGCTTCCTACTTATTTTTGTCCTCTAGTTGCAATCTAACGGGAGTCCATATATGAAGATGACGACGTTAAACGTCATTTCCTTGAAAAAGGAAATCTCGCACAGCAAGTGACTCCATTACAGCCAATATCCAAATTCATCACGCTGCAAATTGAAAACTTTCATGCCTGCGACTATTCAGAAAAGTCACGCGCTTCAGAAGATCTTCACTTTCATGAAGATGACGACGTTAACCGTCATTTCCTTGAAAAAGGAAATCTCGCACAGCAAGTGACTCCATTACAGTTCACATCTAAATTCATCACACTGCAACTAAACACTATTCACCACAAATCTGGCGTCAAGTCTCGCCAATAAGGGTTATGACTAGTCACAAGTTCATTCTTCCACGAGCGATTCCAGTGCTTAATCTGCTTCTCACGGGCAATAGCGTCTTCCATACAATCAAACAACTCATAATGTACAAGGTGATAGACATTATATTTCTTCACAAACCCATCAGTTACGCCATTCCGGTGCTTCCAAATGCGCTGTTGTAGATTTGACGTTACCCCAATATAGATAACCCCACTCCCCTTGGAAGCGGTAATGTAAACACATGGTTGTTTCGTCATCAGATACTCCATTATCAGTTTGACATCATTCCATCTCCACCATGCTAGACATTTATTCAAAGTCTATTTTCAGCGCACTTCACGTATTTCGGTTTATCATACTAATCTCATACCATGCCCTTACAGATAATGCGTGTTTAGCCATGCACACTTTTCCCGTATACTTAAACCAAATTGTTAAAGCATAAGTCTACGATGAATCAATCAGTCCGCATTTGGCTCGACGCAGCCAGACCTAAAACACTCCCACTCGCTTTAGTGTCTATCATTACAGGCAGCGCACTTGCCTTCTCAACTGGTAGTATGTCTTGGAGTGTCGCTTTTCTCGCTCTAGTTACCGCGACGTTACTACAGATTCTCTCCAACTTAGCCAATGATTATGGTGACGCAGTCAAAGGCACGGACAACGACAATCGTTTAGGGCCAACGCGCGCAATACAGTCGGGTGAAGTTTCCCAACAAGATATGAAGAAAGCCATCGTTTTAAATATCGTACTGACCATCGTCGCAGGATTAGGCTTGGTGTTTCATGCGCTCGATTCGGCACAAAGCATCATCACGTTTATTGGGCTGGGTGTCTTAGCCATTATCGCAGCGATTGCTTACACCGTTGGTAATAAACCGTATGGTTATGCTGGGTTGGGTGATATTTCCGTTTTCATTTTCTTTGGGCTACTCGGCGTATCCGGTACCTATTTCTTGCATACTGGTCATATCGATTCCCTACTCTTCTTACCCGCTGTAGGCTGCGGATTGCTGGCGGTTGCCGTGCTCAACGTCAACAATATGCGCGACATTGAGAATGACAGCGCCTGTGGCAAGCGCACGGTGGCGGTAAGACTCGGAGAGCACAAAGCAAAAATCTACCATTTCACTCTGTTACTATGTGCAGTGATTGCATTCGCTTGTTATCTCGTTTTACAACAATCACCACTGTGGATTAGCCTTCCATTTGTCATCAGTTTAATTGTTGTGATAAAACATGGCAGAGCGGTTTGGCAAGCAACCCGACCAGCACAGATAGCCCCGATGATGCCGATTGTGGTTAAGTGTTCATTAGTCACTAATATCTTGTTTTCGGGAGTGGTTATAGCTCAAACTCTGATGACTTAATTGAGCCTTGTCATTGCATTGACCTATTCAACCGATATACTCGATTTATACCTTTTGTAAATTACAAAGAAGAGTCGCCATGGAATACAGTACTTCAGCCTATGTGATATCTACCTAGATCAGGTAGACGTTGTTGAACCAATGTTTAGTAACTTTGGCGGCCGAGCCTCATTTGCAGGTCAAATCACTTCGGTTAAATGTTTTGAAGACAACGGGGTTATCCGTGAGATCTTAGAACAAGACGGCGTGGGCCGCGTTCTCCTTATCGATGGGGGCGGTTCACTACGTAAAGCCTGATTGATGCCGAAATTGCCCAATTGGCAGAAGATAACGAATGGGAAGGTCTCATCGTTTATGGCTGCGTGCGCGAAGTGGATGAGTTGGAAGACATGAACCTTGGTATTCAAGCGCTAGCTTCTATCCCTGTTGGTGCTGCGCAATCCGGAGTCGGTGAAGTTGATGTGCCAGTTAACTTTGGCGGTGTGACCTTCTTACCTGAAGATTACGTGTACGCGGACAATACTGGAGTGATTCTCTCTCCTGAGCCTCTCGATGTGAACTTTGAGGATGAAGAGGCGGTTGAAGAATAAACGTCAGAAGAGACACAACACGCTATCTCTTTAGAAACAATCCATTATTCTCAAATAATCCGTCATCCCCTTGAAAAAGGGGATCTCCCAAAGCGAGTCGTACACGTCATAAGATCGCCACTTCCACGATGTATGGACTCCCTCCCTCAAGAGGGAACTAAAATTACTGGTGACAAAACCATAATCTTTAGGAGTCCATACATGAACAAGTCTACGACC
>ASHK01000232.1 GCA_000695745.1 Vibrio madracius
GGCGTGGGAGGCGGGAGAGTCTGTCCTCGAACTGGAAGGGCTGCAGCCTTGGCAACCTAAGCTGTGGCAAGCACTGTACGATCACACGGTCGCGTTAGGTCAGTCACCGTATCATCGTGCCAACCTCTATGAGCACTTTATCGATGCGTTGACTCACAATGCGGATATAAAGTCGCATGGCCTAGATAAACTGCCCAAGCGCTTATTTGTCTTTGGTATTTCATCCTTACCACCACGATATTTGGATGCCCTCAAGGCACTGGGGCAGCATATTGATGTGCATCTGATGTTCACCAACCTTGTCGTTATTATTGGGGCGAAGTGCGTGACCGAAAATATCTGTCTAAGCTTGCAGCCAACAAGCGTAAACACTTACAGCAGATTGCTGATGTGGCGCATTCTGACGACATGTCGATGGTGGAGCAGCTAAAAGGTTCCATCGATGAAAACATCGAGGATGAGCTGCATATTTCTGAAGTAGGAAACAGCTTGCTCGCTTCTATGGGTAAACTAGGGAGAGATAACCTTTATCTACTTTCGCAATTAGAATCGAATGAGATAGAAGCCTTTGTTGATGGACAGCGAACCACACTGCTGGCCAATATCCAAGCTGATATCTTGAACTTAGAAGAACACCAAGACGATCAGTTATTGCTAAGTTCTCAGCATAAGCCAACGATTTCGCCTCATGATCATTCATTGTCACTGCACGTTTGTCACAGTCCGATGCGTGAAGTAGAAGTGTTGCATGACAACTTACTGGCAATGTTTGATCGTAATCCCGATCTCAAACCACGTGATGTGATTGTCATGGTGGCAGATATCAACGCCTATAGCCCAGCGATTCAAGCGGTATTTGGTAATGCTTCTGGTGAGCGTTACATTCCATTTTCGATTTCGGATCGAACAGCAGACAAAGAAAGTCCGTTATTGAATGCCTTTAATCTATTATTGCAATTACCCGAGTTACGCTGTTCTAGTAGTGAGTTGCTTGAGCTGTTAGAAGTGCCTGCTATTATGCAGAGATTCAGTATCAGCGACAGTGAATTTGCCACACTAAAACTCTGGGTTGAAGAAGCGCAGATTCGTTGGGGCTTAGATAATCACACCGCAAGTGAATTTGACTACCTGAATTTGAGCAAAACTCTTGGATGTTCGGTATTTCTCGAATGCTAGCTGGTTACGCCATTAGTGAGCAAGCTGGCTTGTTTGAGTTTGAAAATGGCACCATCGCACCTTATGAGCAAACACAAGGCATGCAAGCCGAAAGTGCAGGCAAATTGGCACAGTTTATCGATACTATTGCCAAATATAGAGCATTGCTTGCCAAATCGGTGTCGATAGCGACATGGCAAACCAATCTTAATGCCCTATTAGACGATTTCTTTGATGTTGACCTAGAAGGTGAAGTGGTCGTAAAAGCAATTCGTGACACACTATCTGGACTGAAAGAGCAACTTCAAGACGCTTGTTATAGCGAGTGCCTTGCCCCCCGTATTGTACGCCAGTATTTCATCGACAAACTATCAGGCTCACGAGTCAGTCAGCGCTTTCTTGCAGGACAAGTCAACTTCTGTACCTTGATGCCAATGCGCTCAATACCCTTTAAAGCGGTATGTTTGCTTGGTATGAATGATGGTGTTTACCCAAGAAGTGTCCCACCTGAGAGTTTTGACTTAATGACAGGTCGTACCAAGCCAGGAGACCGCTCTCGTCGAGATGATGACCGTT